>CAYMCM010000187.1:0-1008 GCA_964388945.1 uncultured Roseburia sp. | reverse complement strand
CAAACATTAAACTTATGACCTGTGCCGGCTATTTTGTGGAAGACGGTGTGGAAGAACAAATTATTGCAAAAACACAGCGGCTGAATATGAGAATTGTCAATGCTGCAGTTTTGACAGATAACGATAACAAAAAACATATTTATACGCTTTAACGGATCACAGGAGGAAACAATGATGACAGATTATGAAGCATTAAGTCAACTTGTTCTATGGGAACGACAGGCAAGAGTTCGCAGATTACAAACAGAACTTGCTGACTGCTATTGGGAAGACGCAACTGTAACCACCAGTTGGAGTTCCGGAAGTGCAGCTTCTTACTTAAATAGAGGAAATAGTGGAAATCACCGTGCAGAGGCTGCCGCCGATGAAGTAATTATCAATCGCAGCGTTGCACCACTGATTCATTATCACGGTGGAAATCGAGCCTATGCGGAGCTTCCTACGGAATCAAACCACTGGATTCATGTTAATGGCGAAGAAGCAGTCTGGACTTCCAATATGCGACTGCTGTATCGCTGTGAAAAAAGAAACGGAATATGGAAAATTTCCAATATGACATCCATTTTTGAAATGGACAAGCTCTCTCCGGTCATTCCGGGAACGGATCTTCATGTAAATCCGGAAGATTTGAAGGGACTGCGCCGCTCCTATATGTGGCTTTCCTATGTGCGTATTCAAGCCGGAGGTTCTGTAAGCCATGATCTTTTAGGAATTGACCGTCCGGATGAAGTGCAGAAAATTTATGAGGAAAACGAAGCCTGGATTTCGGAAAAAGCCGAGATATAATGCAAACAAAAATTTATATCTTCTATGATGTTGCATTCGGCTTGACAGCAGTTTACTAATTATAGCAGAAAACAATAGTTTTATCTCTAAAATCTTGCGTAAAACCCGCAAATTCTATAAAACAAAAGGCACAATCAGCAGATTTTCTTCCGTCGGTTATGCCTTTACGAGTGTGTGAAACTTTTTCTGTAAATAATGATATAGAAGGTCTTCTATGATAAA
>CAYMCM010000186.1:0-1039 GCA_964388945.1 uncultured Roseburia sp. | reverse complement strand
CACTGGTTGTGGCCGAGACCACGCCATTCGTTTCCCCGGTGGTTTGCAGGGCAAAGTCGAGCGGATCCGGCGTCGGGGAGGCCTCGACCTCTTCTGGGCCGGGTGCCTGCGGCTCCTCCTGGGGGTACCACTCGCTCATCTCGCGGCGCAGGAGCACCTGGTCGCGCACCGCATCGAACGAGCCCACAAAGGCGTCCCGGTCGGCCACGCTGTCAAAGGCGGCAACGAGCCCGGTGCCAAAGCGCTCCCGCTCGAGTGTTGCCAGCCAGTCTCGCGCGAGGTCGTACGTGTCGCCTGGAGCCGCCGTCTTGGCGGCGAACCGCCCCTCGAACGCCTCCGAGTACCCCTCAAAGAGCGAGCGGTCTGCCGACGCCTCCCCGTCCCACAGAAAGGGGTCGGCCTCGCGCACAAACGCCATCGTCTCATCTTGGGGCATGGGGCCACCGTTGCGCGTTGCGCGCTCGAGTCCCTCCTGGACGGCGTAGTAGGTGTTGACGTAGGCGACGAACGGGTCGGTCTGATCCATGTGTATCACGCTCCTGGCATCAGCTCACAGATACCAGATACCCCGAGAACGGCGCAAGGTCGGCAACGAGCCAGGGGCCGGATGGGTCGGGGTTCACGCTCGCTCGGTTGACGCCATCAGGCAGCTCGCCCGAGAAGCGCTGCCAGTCGGTGTCGATGAGCATCTTGGCCGAGGTGATGCCTGGAACCTTGATCCCGTAGCCCCCAAAGGCCCGGTCGGAGAGATTGAACACGGCAACGAGCCGCTCGCCTGGCGCCCAGCGCTCTATCGCGTACACGACGTCGGCCTCGCCGTTGACCTTGCGCCACTGGAAGCCGTCGCGCTCGTAGTCGCGCTTCCAGAGGGCGGGGTGCTCCAGGTAGGTGTGGTTGAGCTCGCGGCAGTAGTGCCAGAACGAGTCGTGCTTGGGGTACTGGCGCAGGAACCAGTCCTGCTCGCGCCTCTCGTCCCACTCGCGCAGCTGGGCGATCTCTGAGCCCATGAAGTTGAGCTTCTTGCCGGGGTGCACCATCA
>CAYMCM010000185.1:0-1048 GCA_964388945.1 uncultured Roseburia sp. | reverse complement strand
CATTATCTCATGGAGCTTAATTGGATATAAGGCACTCACTTGTTGAGCGGTTACGCTACAAGGGCAGAAAAGGTGCTGACTTTAACGCTATGCTTGTAAAACGTATTCTTGATAAAGAGAATTTTTATAGAGGATATTACAATTACGGCGGTATTGAGAGCGTGGGAGAGTATGAACCGATAATTTCATAGAAAATAATAGGGGCTTGACATTGTTATCTTTTTTCAAAGATTGCACTTGTTATATGATAAATTGCAGGAGCAGAAAAAACTTTGAACGGACAGTTGATAGGAAGTTATATTGACAGCAAAAGTAGAAGAATAGCAGTAGGCAGGAATAAAACAGCATTCAGAAGGGCATGGATGGTATTACATAGTAGTTAAAAATTTTGAAAAAAATGTGAGCAGGAAGGAGCGTGCAGAGAATATGGAAACGTTGGAAAAGGTTTGGGTTCTTTATGACGAGATGTTTTGTGACGAATTATCAATAAAACTGCTGTATCAAAATAAAGATTTAATTAACGAGTTCGTGGATGAAAATGAAAATCCCATTAGCAAAAGTGCAGTAGCAGACTGGATTATGGAGAACTATTACAACGACAGAAAATTTGTGGAGTACTGCAAAGAGGGAAAAGGAAAAATACCAGAAACAGCGGAGCAACTGTATCAATGTAACGAGGAATACAGAAAGAGCGTGGATGAGGAAAGATTGTATCTGTTGTATCTGATTGGTATAGCGGTTACAAATGTTGCAAATACTTTTGGGGTAAGTCGGCAGACAGTATATAGCAGAATTAAAAACTTTGAGGAAAAAAGATTGCAGGAATTTTTATAGGATGGCAGAGTGGCTTGACACTCTGTCATTTTTAATATTTCCAGTCAGTTTGAAAAATAATGTGGGCGGTGTTCCGCTGCTATATTGTAAGCGATTAACAACAAGGTGCCTAGAAAAATAATGGAGACTGGTATATAATACGCAGCCTCCGAAAATTCTTGAGTGTGTGAAACTTTTTCTGTAAATAATGATATAGAAGGTCTTCTATGATAAA
>CAYMCM010000184.1:0-1052 GCA_964388945.1 uncultured Roseburia sp. | reverse complement strand
GACGTTAGATAGCGCTTTACGCAGATTCAAAAGAAACTGCGCTAAGGCTGGTATCCAGCAGGAGATCCGTAAGAGAGAACATTACGAGAAACCAAGCGTTCGTCGTAAGAAGAAATCGGAAGCTGCAAGAAAGCGTAAATATAACTAATTGTGTGAAAGAAGCTGTCACTTATGTGACAGCTTTCTTTGGATTGCAGATAAAAATCAGAATAAAGAGAGGGCAAAAGATATGAAAAAAATCGGGATCATCGGAGCGATGGAGCTTGAAGTGGATACTTTAAAAGCCAAAATGAACGTAAAACAGACCACGAAAAAGGCAGGCATGGAGTTTTTTGAGGGCACGTTAAATGGTGTTGAGGTTGTGATCGTAAGAAGCGGTATCGGAAAAGTAAATGCGGGTATCTGTACACAGATCCTTGCGGATCTGTTTGCGGTCACACACATTATCAATACCGGCGTTGCGGGTTCTCTGGATGCAAAGATCAATATCGGAGATATTGTGGTGTCCACTGATGTATGCCAGCATGATATGGATGTGACAGTGATGGGATATAAACTTGGTGAAGTTCCGCAGCTTGGAACATTGAGCTTCCCGGCAGACGAGAAGATGGCAGCGCTTGCAAAGAGTGTATGTGAGAAAGTAAACGCGGATATCAAGGTGTTCTCTGGCAGGATTGTGAGCGGCGATCAGTTTATCTGTGACAAGGCGGTGAAAGACAGGATCGTTTCGAATTTTGATGCAAGCTGTACAGAAATGGAAGGTGCGGCGATTGGGCAGGCAGCATACTTAAATCAGATTCCGTTTGTGATCTTACGTGCAATCTCCGATAAGGCGGATAATTCTGCCCAGATGGATTATCCGGCATTTGAACGGGAAGCGGCAAAGCACTGCGCAAAACTGGTGGAAGAGTTTATCGTGGAATTATAAAATAAAAAAGTAAAGTCATATATTGAAAATGAAAACATATATATAAGTCATGGGACGGTTGTCCCATGACTTTTTTACTTTATAGGAAATTTCTCAAACAGTCAGAAATAGTGTATAATGGACT
>CAYMCM010000183.1:0-1062 GCA_964388945.1 uncultured Roseburia sp. | reverse complement strand
GCATGGTGCGACGGATGCCCTCGCGGATGTGCCCCGTCTGCTCGGTGTGGTAGCCAATGAGCTTGGCGGCAACCTCCGAATCGGTGTTTGAGAGGAAGGGCACGCCCAGGCGGATGAGCTCGGTGCGCAGGGCATCGGAGTTCACGAGCGTGCCGTTGTGCGCGAGGGCGATTATCACGTCTCCGATGGTGGAGAGATGCGGCTGCGCAGCCTCCCAGCTCCGGGCGCCCGAGGTGCCATAGCGTACGTGGCCGATGGCGACATGCCCCGGCATGGCGGCAATGTCCGCATCGGAGAACACCTCGGAGGTGAGGCCGAGGTCCTTGCGCACGAGCACGGTGGTGCCATCGCCCACCGCAATGCCCGCCGATTCCTGCCCGCGATGCTGCAGTGCCCTCAGGCCAAAGTAGGTGAGACGGGCTACATCGCGTCCTGGCGCCCAGACGCCAAAGACGCCGCACTCCTCGTGAAGGGCGTCGTCATCCTCGCACCGCTGGTCGAGGTCGTACCTGGTTGTGGTAGCTCCCACGTTGTCATCCTCTCCGCACGCCATTCCCCGGACGTGCGACGCATGCTCACGAGCTTACGCCACCCGTGGCCTGGGCGGCCTCGTCCTTTGGGACGCACACAAGCTCGGTACGGCCATAGCCTTTATAGTAGTTGCAGGTAGAGAGCGTGAGCACATGGCTCGCGCCAGAGATGATCTGCTCGGCATCCGACCTCTTGGTCACCGCGCGTTGCAGACGGTCGGACAGGTACTGGTGGAACTCGTCATCGCTCGCAAAGGTGAAGGTCCTCACCTCGGAGTCGTCTGGCGTGGTGTAGTAGAGCAGCAGCGGCTCCAACTCCCAGGAGGCCTGCTCGGTGATGTACCACACGGTTGGGGTGTCGTCGAAGACGTCCTGGTTGTCCATCTTTGATATGGGTTGGAACATGGCACCGTTGCGCAGGTGATGCCCGTAGAGCACCGATTGGGCGTCGACCAGGCCAGGGGCCGTGGCGTCGCAGTCGAGGAACACCTGGCCACCCACGGTGGTCCTGCCCTCGGCGTTGTGGTGCAGG
>CAYMCM010000182.1:0-1072 GCA_964388945.1 uncultured Roseburia sp. | reverse complement strand
GTGCCTAGAAAAATAATGGAGACTGGTATATAATACGCAGCCTCCGAAAATTCTTAGTTTCCACATTCAGTTTTTACATTCTCTGACCATGGCATCAGATTATCCAGTTCTTCTGGTTGATTACGCCAGTCTGTATCTGGCATGTATAAAAAAAGATATTCCAGATAAGTGTAAACATTCAGATTGTTTGCTTTTGCTGTTTCAATAATGCTGTAAATAGCCGCGGATGCACCAGCGCCTTTAGGGCTGTCTGCAAAGAGCCAGTTCTTTCGTCCAACAGTAAATGGACGAATGGCATTCTCGGCAGCATTGTTTGAAAGTGCACATCTTCCATCCAGCAGATAGTTTTCCATATATGGCCGCTGGTTGATTGCATAGGTTACAGCTTTCCCTAAAGCGGAGCCTTTTAATACATTCAAAGATTCAAGCCAGCACCAAAAGGCATCAAGAACCGGTTTTTCCAGTTCAAGACGCTTAAGTTTTCGTTCTTCCGCCGAAAGGTCTTTTAGGCTTTCTTCGATTTTAAAAAGCTGGTTGCAGTAATCCCTTCCGATTTCCGCACTGGTAAGGGATGCATTTGCGTCCTTCTTGTTTGGAACAGCTTCCACAAACTTACGTCTAAGATGCGCCCAGCAACCGCATCTGGTGATGTTTGTAAGTTTGTTATATCCAGAGTATCCATCTGAATGGACATAACCTTTAAAGTCCTTTAAGAAGGCAGCCGCATGGTCGCCATTTCTGGATGGCTGGTAATCATACAGAATAACAGGAGCCTTATCATCGTTTCCTGTCCGGTATAACCACATATAAGACTTGGTCTGTGGTTTCTTACCCTCTTCTTTTAATACCTGGACTGGTGTTTCATCACAGTGGATGATATCTCTGGAAAGAAGTTCCTTTTGCAGATGTTCTACAACAGGAATCAGATAATCCTGCGTGCATCGAATTACCCAGTTTGCCATTGTGGCACGGGACAGAGCAATTCCCATGTTTTCCCAATCCTTTTCCTGACGGTATAAAGGAACTGCATTCACGTACTTCTGGTACATAACGTTTGCAACACTGCTTGGAG
>CAYMCM010000181.1:0-1076 GCA_964388945.1 uncultured Roseburia sp. | reverse complement strand
AGTACGGAGGACTGTATAACGTTAAGATATAACCTTGACCATTGTCTATGAAATTGTGTATAATATAGATAAGAAATCAGTTGTTGATTTCTAAAAAATCGAAACAATGCAGCGACTATGACTGCTAAGATTGGCTGTTGAAATGTATGCCGGGATGCGAGCCGGTGTGCATGGAGGTCTACAAGGGTATGGAGATTTACCGCGGCGCATCTAGGTGTAAAACCGAAAGAAAGTCTCTAAAAAAAGGCTTCTTAAAGGACAATGTCATTTAAGAAGCTATTTTTTTAAATTTTGTAACAATTATATACAGAAATTATTTGAAATGTTGCCATAAATATATCCAAGTATTATAATATAGCTATTAAATAACAAAAGAATAGGAACAAATGTATGTACGATAATGAAAGATGCCTTATATTTGACGAATCAGGAAATTTGGGTATAGCTGGTAGATATTTTGTAATTTCCTGTATAGATACAATGAATGCAAAATCTCTGCATAACATAATGAAAAGAAAATTAAAACAAGCTGGTGACAAATTTCCAGAATTAAAAACTTTACATGCGCACGAAATTAAAGCAAAAGATGCTTATCCATGTGTAAAATATCATATATTGGAAAGTATACTTTCTAAAGAGGTCACTATATCCTATATTGTCGTAGACCTACATTATACTGAAGAAAGGTTATTGAAAGATAAAAATATTTTATACAATTTTGCATCCAAAATACTTATTTCTAAGCTCATTACGAAAGCGGATGAAGGAAAAACAGTAAATATTTTATTTGACAATAAGACAACAAAAATAGCTTCAAAAAATTCATTAAGAGAATATATTATAGCCCATATCGTATATGAAGAAGGCTTAGATGTTAATATTAACTTTGAATATAAAGATTCTGATGCAGGAGATGCATTTATTATTCAAGCGGCTGATTATGTTGCCAATGGATTATATGCTAACTATGAATATAATAATGGAATATATGAAGATTTGATTAGAAAAAAAGTGAATGTAGTACAACATTTCCCATATAAAAAAGTCCAAAGTCTTTAAGACTTGCAAAGTCCTTG
>CAYMCM010000180.1:0-1081 GCA_964388945.1 uncultured Roseburia sp. | reverse complement strand
GACACCAGCAGGGCAAGGGCGATGCCTGCAAAGGCCCGTAACGTCCGCGAGGCGTTCAAAGGCCGCTCAAAGCCCCAACTCGCGGCGCGGCCCCAGGCCGGATGATAGATGGCCCAGCCCAGAAAGAAAATCAGCGCCAGAGCGCCCACGGCTCCAGCCAGCCAGTAGAGGGGAATGGGTTCCTCCCAGAAAAAGGACGAGCGGTAAAAACGCCGCCGCGCCAGGCAGACGGCCAGCAGCACTACACCGACCATCAGGGCCACTTCCCAGGAAAAGCCCTTGAGCAGGGCGCCCGCAATGCCCAGAATCAAAAAAAACACAGTCAGTTTGAAAGCGCGGGCCTGACGGCGTTCCAATCCATACGAGATGAAGAGCAGCGCCGCGCCGGAAAGAGCGCAGACAAAATGCCCCACGGCCGACACGCCCTTGGGCAGCCAGGCGTTAAGCAGGGCCACGCTGTGCGGCAGGGTGGGCAGCGTGGCCGAAACCAGCAGGACAAGGCCGCCCACAAAGGCCGTGTAGGCCGCGATGGAATGCGAGAGCACCGAGAGCCAGCGCCCGGCCTCGCGCAGCATGTGGCGGCGCTGCCGGGCTTCGTACACGGCCAGCAGCACGGCCGCCGCCAGCAGCGGAATGATGTAATAAATGAGCCGGAAAAGCAGTACGGCGGCAAAGACCATCTGCTCGTGAGTGGTGTGGGTGAGGTGCAGGATGACCAGTTCGAACACGCCCACGCCGCCCGGGATATGGGTCAGCACCACGGCCACCTGGGCCATAAGGTAACTGGGCAGAAAGTCCAGGAAGCTGATGCCCATATTGCCGGGCAGCAGCACATACATGCAGGCCGCGGCGGCAATGATGTCCACCCCGGCCACGACAAACTGGGCCACGGCGATATGCGGCGCGGGGAAGACGAATTCCTTGCCGAAAATATGCACCGGTTTGCGCACAGTAAAACAGAGCACCAGATAGGAACAGGCGATCATGAAAAGAATCACGCCCAAAATGCGCACGTCCGCGATGGGCATATGCTTCAGCAACTCGTCAGGAATCACCGGCGGGGCGATCATAAAAATAATGC
>CAYMCM010000179.1:0-1085 GCA_964388945.1 uncultured Roseburia sp. | reverse complement strand
ACCAACAATATTCCCATCCCGGTCAAAGCGGCGATCACCATCGTCTTTTCACTGGGAGTGTGGCCGCATTTGGCCCTGTCCGGCGCGGCCATGCCCGCCCATCCCTTTGACGTGGCGCTGATGCTGCTGGGCGAAGTTGTGCTGGGCTTGGTGCTTGGCATGGCCGTCAATTTTCTGTTCATGGGCATCCAGGCCGGCGGCGAACTGCTGGGCTTTCAGATGGGCTTCACTATGATCAACTTTGCGGACCCGCTCACCGGCAATCAGACCGGAGCCACGGCCTTTTTTCTCTGGATGGTTTCTCTGCTGGTCTTTCTGGCCCTGGACGGGCATCTGTACATGATCAAGGGCTTTGCCGCCTCCTTCGCCCTGGTGCCGCCCGGCGGCCTGTTCATCGGTGAAAACCTGCTCTGGCAGGTGCTGCACCTGGCGGCACAGGTCTTCGTGCTGGCGCTGAAAATCGCCGCGCCCGTCATGGTGGCCCTGTTCATGGTGGAAGTGGCTCTGGCCCTGGTGGCCCGCACCTCGCCGCAGATCCACATCATGGAGTTCGGCTTTCCCATCAAGATCGGCGTGGGCTTTTTCTTTGTGGGCCTGCTGCTGGTGGTCATGGCCGACCATGTGGAACAGTTCATCAGCGGCATGGACGGTCTGTTCACCAATCTGCTGCGCGGCATGAGCCCTCTGTATCAGTGACCGGGTTCCGTCCGAGCGATATCCGGCGCATTTTTACCTTCAGTCGAATTATTCATTTGCCACGCGGAAGCAAGAGAAGTATACTGTTTTCAACCTATTGAAACCTTTCATATTTTACGATTTTTCATTACATATCACGATATACTGTCAGTTAAGAATCAAATTTCTGCCGAATCATAAAATATAAATTTTGATTACCTCTTAAGGTAAAAACTTTGCGTATATCGCTTATTATCATGCACGCGTATACGGCTGTTGATTTTGCGTGCTGCCACCGGAGTCTGAGGGAGCCGGCATGAGCCAATACGAGAATGAGCGGGAACAACTGCTGGATGTATTCGGCGAATTTCTTTATGTGGCGGATGTTCATACCTATGAACTGCTTTACA
>CAYMCM010000178.1:0-1089 GCA_964388945.1 uncultured Roseburia sp. | reverse complement strand
AAGATTCCAGAGAACAGTTCGAGCAGAGAACTCATAAGAGACTTATCGATATCATCACACCGACCCAGAAGACGGTAGATGCATTATCCAGACTGGAAATGCCGGCTGGTGTTTACATTGATATCAAAATGAAAGAAAAGTAAAAAAGTCAAAAAGGCAACAATCCTGAAGGGTTAATATAGAAGCAACACAACATTCTGTAAGGAATCAACATATTCGCCGGATGCGAATTCATAGTGTTCCACTTATATGACTGTTCTAGGATGAACATGGCGTACCGGGGTTCCCCGGAGTGATACAAAGTGTTCCGCTGTAGAGAAAACAGGAGGTAAAAAGAATGAAGAAAGCTATCTTAGCTACAAAAGTCGGAATGACTCAGATCTTCAATGCAGATGGAGTTATGGTTCCGGTAACTGTATTACAGGCTGGTCCGTGTGTAGTAACACAGATCAAAACCGTTGAAAACGATGGTTACAGCGCTGTACAGGTTGGTTTCGTTGATAAGAAAGAAAAAGTTGTCAACAAAGATGCCAACGGCAAAAAAGAAATCAGAAACAGACATGGTGTTAATAAGGCTGAAATGGGACATTTCGCAAAAGCTGGTGTTTCTGGAAAGAGATATGTAAGAGAGTTCAAATTTGAGAACGCAGCAGATTACAATCTTGCAGATGAGATCAAGGCTGATATCTTTGCGGAAGGTGATAAGATTGATGCAACTGCAATCTCAAAAGGTAAAGGATTCCAGGGCGCTATTAAGAGACTTGGACAGCACAGAGGACCGATGGCTCATGGTTCTAAATTCCATCGTCATCAGGGTTCCAATGGTTCCTGCTCCACACCGAGCCGTGTGTTTAAAGGAAAAGGAATGCCGGGTCATATGGGAAGCGTAAAGGTGACAGTTCAGAATCTTGAAATCGTAAGAGTAGATGCTGAAAACAACCTGATCTTAGTAAAAGGCGCTGTACCAGGACCGAAGAAGTCTTTAGTAACAATTAAAGAAAGCGTTAAAGTCGCTAATTAGTGCTTGATAGGAAAGGAGGAACTTACAGATGGCTAAAGTATCTGTTTATAATATGGAAGGCAAAGAAG
>CAYMCM010000177.1:0-1113 GCA_964388945.1 uncultured Roseburia sp. | reverse complement strand
TTAATTATTTCTTACCAGTCTTACCAACTTTACGTCTAATAACTTCATCAGCATATTTGATACCTTTACCCTTGTAAGGTTCCGGTCTTCTCTTATCTCTGATTTCCGCTGCGTACTGGCCAACTTTTTCTTTATCGATACCTGAGATAGTGATCTTGTTACCATCTACCTTGGATTCAATACCTTCCGGATCTTCCATCTCTACCGGATGAGAATATCCAAGGTTCAATGTAAGCTTATTTCCTGCTTTAGAAGCTCTGTAACCTACACCGTTTACTTCAAGTTCCTTTGTAAATCCATCGGTAACACCAACTACCATGTTATGAATTAATGTTCTTGTTAAACCATGTAAGGATTTCATTTTCTTTAAATCATTTGGTCTGGTAACAACAACTTCAGAACCTTCTAATTTAATTTCCATTTCTGCTGGAAGAGTTCTCTCCAGAGTTCCCTTAGGACCTTTTACAGTCACATGATTATTTTCTGCAATTGTAACGGTTACTCCGTCCGGAATTGCGATTGGCATTCTTCCTATACGTGACATGCCCGTACCTCCTATTGATTGTGTTGGATGGCGTGACGCCATCACCGCATTGTTTCATTTATTGTATCTCCAGCCATGAGGCTGGTTTATACTTTTAGATGATTTATGTTGTTTCTTACCGGAATGCTCAGGTAAGGAAACTGATCCTTTATAATAAGGATGTTCTGTTCGATAAGTTCCTACCAAACAAATGCAAGAACTTCGCCGCCGACCTGAAGCTTTCTTGCTTCCTTGTCAGTGATGATTCCCTGGTTTGTGGAAAGGATAGCGATTCCAAGACCACCAAGTACCTTCGGAATATCATCTTTTCCAACGTATGCACGAAGACCCGGTTTAGAAATTCTCTTTATTCCGGTGATAATCTTTTCATTCTTGTCCGCACCATATTTTAAGGTGATACGGATTGTCTTGAAGTTACCATCTTCTACGATTTCGTACTTTGCGATATATCCTTCTTTTTCCAGAATATCTGCAATAGCGACTTTAATCTTAGATGACGGAACATCTACTGTATCATGTTTAGCAGTATTTGCGTTACGGATTCTTGTAAGCATATCTGCGATTGGATC
>CAYMCM010000176.1:0-1150 GCA_964388945.1 uncultured Roseburia sp. | reverse complement strand
CCACAATATCTACCCCAAATTCCTGCAATGCAGCAATGTCTTTCGGAATGGTTGTCCTATGTGCAGTAATTCCGTATTTATCATTTAATATTTTCATAATCTGTGCCGTAGTCAACGGATGTTCTTCATCGGTTCGTTCCTGCAATATTTTATACAGATATAAAATTCTTGGTTTTGATTCCATAATTCGATCCTTTCAAAGTAGTTCTTCCGAACTCAATACCCTCTAATTGCACTTACGATAGAATCAGTATTCCACTTCACAATCTTATCTGCTGCCTTTTTCACAACAGCCGATGTGCGTTCTGAGCCCCACGGTTCAATAGCAATAATTGATTTCCCCATTTCTTTTGCCAATTCAATTTCTATGTTAATCCATTTACTGTATGTTGAGTATACACCTGCCAAAATAAGGACACAACTTGCGTGTTGCATTTGATTACGGATTGCCATTTTCAATTGGTAATCAGAACTAGTATTATGTATTGGGTCGTTTTTCGGTACTGAATAATTTTTATAGCTAAAATAAGGCTTGTTATCTAACAATCTCACTAAATCATTATAGGTATTACTATAACTCCATGAGTGGCTAATAAATAAATTGTATATCATATCAATTTCCTCCCTAAAAAAATATTTTCAAAACTATAATTGTCCCAATAGCAATCACATATAATGCAATAAACATTATCGGAAGAATCCTTTCCAACTTTGTTCCATCTACATACTTCTTATTGTTCTTTAATTTTTCCCATTCATCATTGAATGGTTTTACTGGTAACTTGTTTTCAATGTGATTTATTACATTGAATTTCTCGGTATTCAGTAGCTTGTAGTTCCGAATAAATAACATCCAAATAATACAAACCACAATTCCTGAAACCAATATAAACAAGGATTTTATATCCCAAGTCAGGGAAACTGCAGCAATTATTGCCAAGTTTAATGTAACAAAGATATTGTTCATAGTATCTCTACGCTGACTTACTGAATTCGCCATTTCCACACAAGTTTGCCATTGTGCCAGTATTATTTCCGTTTTGTCCTCCATATTTTCCAACTAATTAACACCTCCATTCTTTATCTCACATCGTCGAATTATTTCATACCTCTTTACTATAAACGATAATTTAGCGGCTTAATCTTCGAT
>CAYMCM010000175.1:0-1159 GCA_964388945.1 uncultured Roseburia sp. | reverse complement strand
CAACCATATCACATTTGTTCATGAATACAACGATGTAAGGTACACCTACCTGACGGGATAACAGGATGTGCTCTTTTGTCTGAGCCATAACACCGTCAGTAGCAGCTACAACAAGGATAGCGCCGTCCATCTGAGCAGCACCAGTGATCATGTTCTTTACATAATCGGCATGGCCTGGGCAGTCAACGTGTGCGTAATGTCTGTTGTCTGTTTCGTACTCAACGTGAGCTGTAGAGATTGTGATACCTCTTTCTCTTTCTTCCGGAGCTTTATCGATGTTAGCGAAATCTACTGCATCGTTACCAGCAACTCTTGCAGCAAGTACTTTTGTGATAGCTGCTGTTAAAGTTGTTTTACCATGATCTACGTGACCGATTGTTCCAATGTTACAATGTGGTTTGTTTCTTTCAAATTTAGCTTTAGCCATTTTTAAACGTCCTCCTTAATTTTATGCCTTAGCGGCGATTCTTTTTGATGCTGTCCGGGCTGTTCGGACAGCTTATACTCTATAATCAGCTATTTCTGATTATATAAAATTATCAGCACTTTTTCAAGTGATTTTTACTTCTCTTTTGAAGAAATGATCTTTTCCTGAACGGACTTCGGAACCTGCTCATATTTATCGAAGAACATTGAATAGTTACCGCGTCCCTGAGTTCTGGAACGAAGATCTGTAGAATAACCGAACATTTCAGCAAGCGGAACATATGCTTTTACCATCTTTCCACCACCGATGTCGTCCATTCCTTCGATACGTCCACGACGGGAGTTGATATCACCGATTACATCACCCATGTATTCTTCCGGCATGGTTACTTCCACTTTCATGATCGGCTCTAAGATAGCCGGTGCTGCTTTTGCCATAGCTTCCTTGAAACACATGGAACCAGCAATGTGGAATGCCATTTCAGAAGAATCGACTTCATGGTAAGAACCGTCATATACAACAGCGTGTACACCAAGTACCGGGAATCCTGCAAGGATACCAGCTTTTGATGCTTCTTCGATACCTTCGCCGACTGCCGGGATGTATTCCTTCGGAATCGCTCCACCGACAACCTGGGATTCGAATTTAAATGTTTCTTCTCCGTTCGCATCCATCGGCTCAAAACGTACTTTACAATGTCCGTACTGTCCACGACCACCGGACTGTTTTGCA
>CAYMCM010000174.1:0-1175 GCA_964388945.1 uncultured Roseburia sp. | reverse complement strand
CTACGAAGATATCCGGAGTGTGCGGCAGACTGATGTGCTGTCTGAAGCATAAGGAGGAGACGTATGAATATCTGAACAAGAATTTACCGAATGTGGGAGATATGGTAACGGACCGCGAAGGTACAACCGGAGAGGTTCACAGTGTGAATGTGCTTCGTCAGCTTGTTAAGGTTGTCGTGGAAGTAGATAATGAGAAAGAAATTCGCGATTACAAGGTATCTGAACTGAAGTTTAAGTCTAAGAAGAAGCGGGAACGGTTCAATGTGAATGACAGAGAGTTAAAGCAATTGGAAGCGCTTGAGAAGATGGAAGGAAAGTCGAAGATCGATGACAATTAAGTTATTGCCGAATGAAAGAATCGATGAACTCCAGAGAAACGGATATCAGATTATACAGAATCCTGAGAAGTTTTGTTTTGGAATGGATGCGGTGCTGTTATCCGGATTTGCAAAGATAAAATGTGGTGAGAAAATGCTGGACCTGGGAACGGGTACCGGCATTATTCCTATTCTGCTGGAGGCAAAAAGCAACGGAGAGCATTTTACCGGTCTGGAGATTCAGGAAGAAAGTGCAGATATGGCACGCCGGAGCGTGTGTTTAAACGGTCTAGAGAAGAAGATAGAAATTGTTACGGGAGACATTAAGTGTGCGTCTGATATTTTTGGAAAATGTGTCTTTGATGTCGTAACGGTGAATCCTCCTTATATGATAGGGCAACACGGCATTGCCAATCCGGATATGCCGAAGGCGATTGCGCGTCACGAAGTGCTGTGTAATCTGGAGGATGTCGTAAGGGAGGCAGCAGCTGTTTTGAAACCGGGCGGGCGATTCTATATGGTACACCGTCCGTTCCGTCTTGTGGAGATATTTACCATGATGGTAAAATATAAGCTGGAGCCGAAGAGGATGCAGCTGGTTTATCCGTATGTGGACAAAGAGCCGAATATGGTGCTGATAGAGGGACTGCTCGGCGGCAAATCAAGAATTACCGTGGAAAAGCCGTTGGTTGTATATAAAGAGCCGGGTGTGTATACAGATGAAATCTATGATTTGTACGGATATTAATGAGTGAAGCCGGCAATTGTATTGCCGAAGCGGGATGTGTGAATGGAATACCTGTTATATGGAAGTAAGACGGGTAATGGAGGTAGAACATGGCTGGAATGCTGTATTTG
>CAYMCM010000173.1:0-1180 GCA_964388945.1 uncultured Roseburia sp. | reverse complement strand
AACTATTAGATAATAGTCAAGCATGGATGTATATCCTAGCTTGGCTATTATTTTATTCGTTAGCACAGTTGATAGTATTTTTGACATTCTCCAATACTTCTTTCTACTCATTGCTAACTCTAAGGCTTTCCAACACTCAAGCTTTAACGCTCTAAGCATTCTGTACTTTGTCTTGATTTTCTTCCATTGTTTCCAATAGACCGCTCGTATTCTTCGTCTTGCCCATTCATCAGTTCTTTGTAGTAGTTTCTTCATATCCGCAAGTTTGAAGTAGTTTACCCATCCTTTTACGAATTGTTGATACTTTTCCTCTCGCAACTGATTGCTCATCCCATTGTTTCTGTCTGTAAGCTCACGAAGTTTATTCTTCATTTTCTCTACTGACTTTGGGTGTACTCTAAATCGACAATTCCCTCTGCATTTATAAAAGGTATAGCCTAGATATTTTACTTTGCTGATATGAGCCACTTCTGTTTTCTTTCGGTTCACTTTTAAGAAAAGTTTCCCCTCTATGAATGGAAGTATGTTTGCCAAAGTTCGTTCCGCACTCTTTCTGCTCTTGCAGAAAATCATACAGTCATCTGCATATCGCACAAATCTGTGTCCTCTGCGTTCTAGTTCTTTGTCCAACTCATTCAGCATGATGTTACTGAGTAGCGGGCTTAATGGTCCGCCTTGGGGCATTCCGATTTCTGTTCGCTCAAACATTCCATTTGCGATTACACCCGCATTTAGATATTTGTGTATCAGCGAAATCACTCTGCCGTCTTTGATGGTTCGTGACAGTACCTCTATCAGCTTACTCTGGCACACGGTATCGAAGAACTTTTCCAAGTCCATATCCACCACGTATTCATAGCCGTCGTTTACATTCTTTTGGCACTGTTTGAGGGCATAATGCGCCCCTCGGTTTGGTCGAAAACCAAAACTGTTTTCCGAGAACTGTTCCTCATAAATAGGTGTAAGTTCCTGTGTGATTGCCTGTTGGATCACTCGGTCAACCACTGTAGGGACTCCCAGTTTTCTGTACTCACCTTTTGTTTCTTTGGGTATTTCTACCCTACGGACTGGATTTGGCTTATATTTGCCATTTCTTATCTCTTGGATTAGGGTTTCTTGGTTTTCCTTTAGGTAGGGCAGAAGTTCATCCACCTGCATTCCGTCTGTTCCGCCTGCACCC
>CAYMCM010000172.1:0-1245 GCA_964388945.1 uncultured Roseburia sp. | reverse complement strand
GTATCGTGATATACCGCGCCGCCGCCGGTGATGCGCCGCACCACGGGCAGATTTTCGCGTCGCACGAAATCGGCGTTGATTTCCTCGGCGGTGCATTGATGGCGGCCCACGATAATGGAAGGACCGTTCTGCCAGAGCAGAAAATACCCGGGATGCTCCAGAGGCAGGGAAAGAAAAAGCTGTTCCTCAAGGGCGAGATTGAAAGCGGGATCAAGCGAAGAAAGCGTGAGAAAATCCATATAAACCTCTGGCGCTTGCTATACTCCGCCCGCCCGGAGGGGTCAAGAAAATGCCGTCGCGCCGCCGGAAGGCAATCCGTTCTGATGCTTTAATCCCCGCCAACATGCCCGGCGTAGTCCGGAAGTGCGCGAGGAGCCGGGGTTGCGGGAAGGAGGCCTATTCGTCCTCCCCCAGCAGACCGGCCAGCGCGGCTGCGTCCACCGAGCCTTTTTCCAGAACACGCCGCACCCGTCCCCGGCTCAGAACCACAATGCGCGCGGCCAGACGCACAGCCTGTTCCGGGCTGTGCGAAACCACGATCAGCGGATAGCGCCCGGCCAGGCGCAGCAAAAGCTCTTCAATGTCCGCAGCGGCGCGCACATCCAGCGAAGCCGTGGGTTCGTCCAGCAAAAGGACGGCGGGTTCCAGAGCCAGAGCCCTGGCCAGGCAGAGCCGCTGCTGCTGGCCGCCGGAAAGTCGTTCAGCCGGCAGGTCCAGACGGTCGGCCACCTCCTCCCAGAGGCCCACATCCGTGAGGGCCCGGCGGACGCGCTCCTCAATTTCCGTGGCGGGCGCTCCGGCCACCACCTTCAGAGGCAGGGCGATATTGCGGGCCACGCTGACCGGCAGCACGTCGGGCGTCTGAAAAACCATACCCACCAGACGGCGGATCTCGTTCAGCGGACGGGGCCGCGCGCCGGAACCGCCGTAGACGGGCTCCAGGCCGCGTCCCAGATCCAGCTCCACCCGGCCTGTGGTGCGACAACCGGGAAAGGTCTCATTGAGGTGGTTCAGGGACCGCAGCAAGGTGGTCTTGCCCGAACCGGAACGCCCGGCCAGTACCGTGATCCCGGCGGCGGGCACGCAAAAATCCACCTCACGCAGCACGTGCCGCGCACCAAAAGAAACGTGCAACCCGCTGACGCGCGCGGCGATGTTCATGCTTCCCCCTGCCAGCGGCGGCGGAAACGGGCTTCCAGAAGACGGGCGCAGACCAGCAGGCCCGAGGCCAGCAGAAGCAGGACC
>CAYMCM010000171.1:0-1246 GCA_964388945.1 uncultured Roseburia sp. | reverse complement strand
CTCCACGGCACCGCTCTTGAGGTAGAGCTCGTCTTTGGCGACGGTGACGCCCTTGGCCTCGAGCTTCTTGCGCATGAGCTGCAGCGCGTGCTTTGAGATCCACGACGTAGAGAAGAGCACGGCCGTGCCCACCATGGACCCATCGAGCTTGTCCAGCCAGGCGTCGAGGTTCTTGTCCAGCCCGTACGCATAGAGCGCGCCGCCCACAAACAGCACGTCGGCACGCTCGTTCAGGTGTCCCTTTGCCGAGTCGACCGACTCTGCCTCCACGCCTGCCGTGCGGGCGATGGCGTCTGCCACCTGCTTGGTCTTGCCTCCGCGGGAGAAGTACCTCACCGCATACTTCATGTGTGCCTCCTCAAGTATCTGTGCTTTAAAACAATTGTACACAACCTAAATGGACAATGCATGAATACGAGGAAGCCCTCCGGGTCTTGTATGGGCAGGCGGGGGAAGGCGACAAAGTGCGAGGACCGGTTCTCCCACCCTCGGTCCCGTCAGTACCGTACGGAAAAGGTCGCCTCGTGGGGGTCGGGCTCGATGTCCTCTTTCTCGTCTATGGTGTAGCTGATGGCGTAGGGACCGCGCCACTGCTGGGCAAATTCGCCAAAGAACTCGGAGATCTGCTCGTTGGTTCCCTGCAGCTCCATGACCACGCTGCCGTCCCAGACGTTGAGCACCCAGCCGGTGAGCCCCAGGTCGCGGGCCGTGTGCTGGGCCGTCCACCTAAAGCCCACCCCCTGCACCTGTCCCACAAACCTGAGGTGCAGCCGCCGGAGGGTGTCACCCTTCTGGGCTGGGTCACCAGGGTCCCCGGCGGGTGTCTCCGCTCCTTTGCCCTGTGCCTTTTGGGAATCGTCCCTGGGCTGTTCGTGCTTCCGCTTCCAAGAGAACATGCCTGCCTCCATGTGCCGAGTCCCACCGTGAGGTTTCCATTCTGGGACATGTCTCAGAGTACAATGGCTAGAAACCGTTTATGCATCTTGAAGCTATACATGCGCTACCAAGGTAGTAGGAGGAACCATGAACGTCACCAGGAGGAGTTTCCTCGCGCTTGCCTCTGCCGGCACCGCACTGGGGCTTGCCGCCTGCTCACAGCCCACCAACCAGTCGGAGACCGAGGAGAAGGAAGAGGAGCAGAAGCAAGACGACTCCTCCAAGACCGACCTCAAGGAGTTTGAGTCTCTGGCCCTGGACAACAAGGCCTGGAAGTACGACTCCGACAACGACGTGTACTACCAGCTCG
>CAYMCM010000170.1:0-1262 GCA_964388945.1 uncultured Roseburia sp. | reverse complement strand
TCCGTATACAGCTCCACCGCGCAGGGTTCCTTGAGGTTGGCCAAGGCCTCCAGCACGCCGGTGATCTCCATGCGGTTGTTGGTGGTCAGGCGGAAGCCCCCCGCCAGCTCCTTGCGGTGTTCCGTGCCTTCCAGGCAGAGCACGGCGGCCCAGCCGCCGGGACCGGGATTGCCCAGGCAGGAACCGTCGGTGTGAATAACGACCTGCTTCATAACCGGTTTTCAACCTTGTTGTTGCATTGCGGATAAATTCTCCGGCGGTCAGCATACACGTCTCGCGCCGGGCGGGCAAATGCGGCGGACAGGGCGACAACGGGAGAAATCCTCCGGGAGAGGAAGGAAATTTGCCGGAAGCTCTGCTCCGGCTAAAAAACTGATGCGGAACTCAGCGTCAGGCATTTCCATTCTGTGTGGAGTAGCCCGGAATCCGGCTTAGACCCGCTGGTGGTCCATATCGCCGGAAAAGCATTCCGCCCGGCCGTGGGAAGAACCGACCTGGATGTCCCGTCCCGCGCCCAGCCCGAACAGCCCCAGGACGATGCAAAGAACAGAGCAGCCATAGAAAACAACGGTCCAGCTTTGCGTCATGTCATGGACCGCTCCGGCGCATATCGGACCGCAGGCCGCGAGCAGATATCCCACGCTTTGGGCCATGCCGGACAACGCCGCCGCCTGCAGCGGGTTATTGGTCCGCAAGCCGATGAACATCAGCCCGAGAATGATTGCCGCTCCGGTTCCGAAACCGATGCAGCCGCCCCAGACAAGCGCCAAGCCTGGCGCGGCCGCCAGCCCGGCTGTTCCCAGGGCGGCGATTCCCGCGACAGCGGCCGCGATAAGACGCTGGTCTTTCATCCGGCTGATGATCGGGATGAGCAGCAGGCCGGGAGTCGCCGACACCAGTTGCATGACCCCATGGATGTTTCCGGCTTCGGCATCCGTGAATCCGGCTTCTGTAAGAAAAGCCGGCAGCCAGCTCACACTTATGTAATAGGTAAATGACGTCAGGCCGAAAAACAGGGTGACCTGCCAGGCCAGAGCGGACTTCCACAAGGAAGCTTTGCGCGGCTCCTCCGGTTGGGATGCATCAATGTTTTTATGCCGCGCAAACAGTTGCGGAAACCAGACCGCGCAGGCGGTCAGGGGAAGCAGGAACAATGCTCCCAATGCCGGTTCCCAGCCCCAGCCGAGAGACTGCGCCAGCGGGACGACGAGAAATGATCCGAGCGCCGCGCTTATGCCCATGGCCAGCGCGTATAATACGGT
>CAYMCM010000169.1:0-1317 GCA_964388945.1 uncultured Roseburia sp. | reverse complement strand
ATTTATTTTTGCTCAATTTTCTCCAGCTGTCTGTTTGCCATGCAAACAAACAGACCTGGTACAACGGATTATAGCACTTTTCAGGGTACTTTTGTATAGGGTATCCTCAAAAAAGTTGCTCAAAATCGAAAATACGAGGTCGAATCAGTCGGAACTGGAATTTACTTTTTCATTTGACCACAAAACAAAAAATCCCACTACCTACATTTCTGTAAATAGTGGGACGAAAATCTTATATCAGCATACAAACCTCGATATCAATGTCATTCCACTGATTATGCCGTAGGTATGCACCAATAATTTTTTCTATATTCTTTTGCTTTCTCAAAGTCTAGCTTTACACTAAATAAATAGCATTCGCTTACTTCTGGGCAATCGCTGCCTGTGCTGCCGCAAGTCTTGCGATCGGCACGCGGAACGGTGAGCAGGATACATAATCCAGACCAATCTGATGACAGAACTCTACGGAAGACGGATCTCCGCCGTGCTCGCCGCAGATACCTACGTGGAGTTTCGGATTTACCGGTTTTCCAAGCTTGATCGCCATCTCCATCAATTTACCGACACCGGTCTGATCGAGTTTTGCAAATGGATCATTCTCAAAAATCTTTGTGTCATAGTAAGCATTTAAGAACTTGCCTGCATCATCACGGGAGAATCCGAACGTCATCTGTGTCAGATCATTCGTACCGAAGCAGAAGAAATCTGCCTCTGCTGCAATCTCGTCTGCAGTAAGTGCCGCTCTCGGAATCTCGATCATCGTACCTACTTCGTATTTCAGATCAATTCCTGCTGCTTTGATCTCGGCGTCTGCAGTCTCCACTACAACTTTCTTTACATATTTCAGCTCCTTGATCTCACAAACCAAAGGAATCATAATCTCCGGTTCTACATTCCAGTCCGGATGTGCCTTCTTTACATTGATTGCTGCACGAATCACTGCCTTTGTCTGCATCTTTGCGATCTCCGGATAGGTAACTGCAAGACGGCAGCCTCTGTGTCCCATCATCGGGTTAAACTCATGCAGGGAAGCAATGATCGTCTTGATCTGATCCACAGATTTGTTCTGTGCCTTTGCAAGCTTTTCAATATCTGCTTCCTCTGTAGGAACAAATTCATGAAGCGGCGGATCTAAGAAACGGATCGTTACCGGGCATCCTTCCAATGCTTCGTAAAGTTTTTCAAAATCACCCTGCTGATATGGAAGGATCTTATCAAGTGCCGCCTCTCTTTCTTCTACCGTATCTGAACAGATCATTTCACGGAATGCTGCAATTCTGTCCTCTTCAAAGAACATATGCTCAGTACGGCAAAGTC
>CAYMCM010000168.1:0-1330 GCA_964388945.1 uncultured Roseburia sp. | reverse complement strand
TTGATGATATTGCCAAACCATATGGGACCGCTTTCTCTGACCTTGGTTTGCCGAGTACTGTACATATTGTCGCCAGCGGGGAAAAAGCGTTCACTGTGTCAGTAACGTGGAACGAACAAGAATTTGATCCTCTGTTGATGAGACAGAGCCAACGCATTAGCGGGACGCTGGACTTCAGTGAGATAAGCAATGAAGTAGAGCAAGGCGACCCCGAGATTAAGGCAGAAGCCTATGTATCGATCAGGGAGCTCAGAATTCCGCCGGTTAGTTGGCCCGATAAGAAGGTCCTCTATACGGGCAAGACAATTGCTCATGAGTTTGAGTGGCCAGAAGGTATAAGTAGCGTCACGTATACCTACCAGTCCCTCGACCCCCTTTACGACAGCTATGAGCCTCCGACAAATGCTGGTACCTATACCGTAAAGGCGAAGGTGAGCGTAAAACCGGGATATGCATATCCTTGGAGCGATACAACCTCGACTCTTGTAATCGAGCGGGCCGAACCTCCCATCGTGAGCTGGCCGACCTTGCCGGGCAGCGAGGGGGGCTCCTCGTCACTCTATGTGGGCGACGAGATATCGAGCTCGAGCCTCAACGGGGGACATGCCGAGATCGATGGCTCTTTCTCGGTTCCCGAGGGCACGGTTTTCAGTGCTGCCGGAATCTATCCCGTAGAGGTGACGTTTACGCCAAGCGATCAGCAAAATCATAAGAACGTGACGCACGAAGTCCAGGTACACGTCGTCAAGCGACAGGTTCTAAGCGTCGTTACCCAGCCAGTGATAAGCTCCAACCTTACGGTCGGAACGGATATTTCCGAGCTCGGTCTTCCCGACAAGGTGAAGATCACGGCCAGCGGTAACAAGCAGTTTGATGTTCCCGTTACCTGGAGCGGCTACGATTCCGACGTCACGACTCTGCAGACCCTCACGGGCATGCTTGACCTTAGTGCCATAGACAACGAGGTCGAGCAGCCAGCGATCGCTGTGACGGCATCGGCCCAGGTCACCCTTAAAGAGCGCAGCACGGGGGCGCCCGATTGGCCTGAGAAGCATGCCATCTACAGTGGCAAACCCATCTCGCACGAGATAAGCAGCAAGCCCGTTGGCGTTAGCGACATCGCCTATGTCTATACCGACGCAAGCGGCAAGCGTTATTCCAATCCTCCGACAAATGCAGGTACCTATACGGTTACGGCTACGTTTGCGATGAAAAGCGGCTATGCGAAGCTTGAACCGCTCTCATCGACGCTCGTCATAGACAAGGCAGTACATTCCGATAGCGCGACGCCCACAGGCCTTATCGCCACGTATGGGCAGAAGCTCTCCGC
>CAYMCM010000167.1:0-1365 GCA_964388945.1 uncultured Roseburia sp. | reverse complement strand
TATTATATACCAGTCTCCATTATTTTTCTAGGCACCTTGTTGTTAATCGCTTACCGTGAAAATCAATTTTCATTCAATTTTTGATAAATTTAAAATTTTTTCAAATTTTTATTTCAAAAATAAATTCATCTGTCATATTACTTTTAGAGTTAAAAAAACACTAAAAAAGGAGGTAAATGATAATGAAGAAAATAGAAAGAACTAGATTACAAACGTATATAACAGTAGATTTTGATAATAAATTAAATGATTATGCTACTAAATTAGGAATGACTAAAAATGAATTTGTAAAATATGCTTTAACTAATGTTATGGTATCAATCGACCAAACACAACAAGCATTAAATAACGCTGTAAAAGATGTTATAAACACTGATAAATAAGCCTGTTGCCATTACTTGACATTGGCAACATTTCAGGAACTTTTTTAGATATTTTTATTAAATAAGGGGGTAATAAAATTGTCGTTAATCGATGAATTAGATGAACGACAGAAGCAAAAAAAAGCATTTGAATATTTAATGGGTATGCCTCAAGTATACAATATAAAACATATCGAATATTTAAACAAAGAAGAATATAGATTGTATGAAATACCTTTTACTGTCGGGCGTTCGACTTCTTCCGTTAAAACAGAATATGAAGAAATAGACGGAAAGCAAATTAACAAATTAACTGGCAAGGAACGCACAAAGGAAAGCATAGAACATTCAAACATAACAAGCTTAAATAGAACAAAGCAAAAAATATATGACTATGCTTTCTCTAATGATTGGTCTAATGGTTGGTTTATTACATTAACCTTTGATAAGGAAAAAGTCGAAAGCAGATATGATTATGATATTTGTTATAAGCGTATCAATACATTTTTAAAAGTATTAAAACGAAATAATTCTGATGCCAAATATCTATTTGTCCCAGAACGACATAAAGACGGGGCATGGCATTTTCACGGTATAATTACTGATTGTGATAATTTAAAATTAGATGATAGTGGAAAATTTGCAAAAGGTAAAAAAATATACGACCATGAAGTAAAAGGAAGTAAAAAGATATTTAATGTTAATACTCGAAATTGGAAATATGGGTTTACTACTGCAACGAAAGTAGAAGATACAAATAAGGTAAGTAGTTATATAACAAAATATATAACAAAAGATTTGATTAAAAATTCAGAAGGCAAACATAGATATATTTATAGTAAAAATTTAGACACACCAATTATATCAAATCAATTGGATAATGTAAAAGCAACAGAAACGCTTTTAAGTGTTAATAAAAATTTTGACTATAAAAAAAAGTGTGTATGCAATGTAAGCGATTAACAACAAGGTGCCTAGAAAAATAATGGAGACTGGTATATAA
>CAYMCM010000166.1:0-1367 GCA_964388945.1 uncultured Roseburia sp. | reverse complement strand
GGGCAAAGAGGGCCGAACGGGCGCCCACCACCACGTGCGCCGCCCCCTGGCGAGCCAGGTCCCACTGGTCGTAGCGCTCGCCCGTGGAGAGCCGGGAGTGCAGCACGGCCACGTCCTCCCCAAAGCGCGCCCTGAAGCGGCCCACCGTCTGGGCGGTGAGAGAGATCTCGGGGACGAGGACGATGGCCCCCTTGCCCTGGGCCCGCACCCGCTCGATGGCGTCGAGGTAGACCTCGGTCTTGCCGGAGCCCGTCACGCCGTCGACGAGCACGACGTCCCCGCGGGCCGCCCGGCGCGCCTCGTCTATGGCCGCGAGCGCGCGCGTCTGGCCCTCCGTGAGCCGCTCGGGGCGAGGCGCCGCCGCCGAGGAGAGCGACGTCCCCCCGCCGCCGCGCACGCGCCGGCGCTCCGCGACCTCCACGACCCCGTGCTTCTCGAGCGCGCGGACAACCGAGGAGGCACCGGGGACGAGCGCCCTGAGCTCTGCCATGCGGACCGGGCCTCCCGAGAGCGCCTCGATGACCTCACGCTGGCGCGCGGCGTTGGCGCGCGGCTCGAACGCCGCGGCGGCCGGCGCAAGGGATACCCAGCGGTCGTCGACGGGACCGGCCTTCTCGCAGACGAGCTGCCACGGGGAGCCCTCGGCGTCCCGTCGCACCCTTATGGTCTGGCCGGGGGCGAGGAAGGGGCGGATCGCCTCCGGCAGCGGGCAGGCGTACTCGTGGGCCATCCAAGCCGCGACGCGGGCCGATGCCTCGTCGAAGCACGGGGCCGCGAGCACCTGGCGGACGGGCAGCACCCGCTCGGGGGCAACGCCGGCGGGCGGCTCCTCGGAGAGCGCCACGACGTACCCCACCACGTCGCGGTTCGAGAACGTCACCAGGACGGTCTGCCCCACCGCGACCGCAAGCCCCGCGGGGACCGCGTAGTCGAAGGCCCCGTCGATGGCGCGGGTGGGAATGTCGGGAACGACCTTGGCAAAGAGCGGCAAGCGCAGGCCCCCTTCTGGCGACGGAGACGGAGATATGGAAGAGCGCGACGGGAAACGGGCCTCCATCATAGGAGAAGGGGCGGCTCGCAGATGCGAACCGCCCCCGAATTGCAGATGCGGGTGCCGAGCCTACTTGGAGAGCTACGCGACGGCAGCCTTGAGCTCGTCCACGCGGTCCGTGGCCTCCCAGGTGAAGTCCTTGTCCTCACGGCCGAAGTGACCGTAGGCAGCGGTCTTCTCGTAGATCGGGCGACGGAGCTTGAGGTCGCGGATGATGGCGCCGGGACGCAGGTCGAAGACCTTCTCCACGGCCTTGGTGATGACCGCGTCGTCCACCGAGCCGGTGCCCTGGGTGTCCACCATGATGGAGACGGGC
>CAYMCM010000165.1:0-1394 GCA_964388945.1 uncultured Roseburia sp. | reverse complement strand
ATCTTTCCGTCTGTTTCTGTGATGGAGAAGTCAATACAGTCAATGATGGTTCATCCAAACTCATTCTTCTTAAAATTCCAGTTCTTCCTCCACCCATATCCCAGCAGCTCTTCATGTATTCTTTTGCGATTTCAGGATCAATATCTCTCCAATAACCTCCCGGTGGAACAAGTTCAAATATCTTTCGCTTCTTCTCACCGTATGGAACTCCCGGTCCGTCTGGACAATCTAATAAAACATCTCGTAATACTGGCTTATATTCATGCGGTTCCGGAAACTTATACTGTACTTTATCACTGAGATCATTTCTGATTCCAATGGTAATCAATCGTTCTCTCTTTTGTGCATTTCCGTAATTCCACGCATTTAACACATCTTTTTGAATGGTATATCCTGCCTGTTCAAAGATATTAAGAATCGTTGCATAAGTTCTGCCTTTATCATGTGTCAGCAAGCCCCTTACATTTTCAAACAAAAACATTTTCGGCTGTAATTTCTGTAAAAAGATTGCATAATGATAAAATAATGTTCCTCTGGCATCTTCCAATCCCAATCTCTTTCCTGCATAAGAAAATGCCTGACATGGTGCACCACCTGATAAAAGATCCAATTCGCCCTGTTTGATTCCGAAATATTCTTCAAGATTCAGACTGGAAATATTTGCAATATCGTCATTAATCACTCGCCAATTTGGTCGATTCAATTTCAATGTACCAGCAGCATCTTTATCAAGCTCAATCAATCCGATGGTATTAAATCCTGCTTTTTCTACTCCAAGAGCCAAACCTCCAGCCCCGGCAAATAATTCGATTGTTGTATAATCCGTAATCTCCACTTTATCATTTTGCGTTTTCTCAATTTCTATAATATCTCCGATATCGCAATTCAAAGTAATACATATCTTTTCAATACTTTCAAATGAAACAGCTTCGTTCTTTCCCATTCTTGCAAGCACATTAAAACTGATTCCAGACGCTTCCTTCAAATCAGTTCTGTTCATTTTTTTATCAATCAATAGTTTCCAAAGTTTATCATAACAAACGCTCACGTTCTATCCTCCATTGACATATATCATGCCAAGATAGTTTACCATATTTGTTTGTGTATGGCAATTTTATTTCTCACGATATCGTTAGTTCCAAAAATAAATATTTACTCTTTCATACGTAGTAGACAGCAACACAGAAACAGTTTACACACACTTAGATATGCAAATCCTTGTAGATACTTCAACAAGCCAAAAAATATCCAACCTTTTTAGATATTTTTATCGCAACGTGTTGCTAACTGAGGAAATCTCACTGCTTTTCATCTCACTCCATGACTTTTCTCGGGGTATAATCATGACCACCGGCTTAGCCGGTGGTTTGCTTTGACCCTATAAGGGTCTGTTA
>CAYMCM010000164.1:0-1407 GCA_964388945.1 uncultured Roseburia sp. | reverse complement strand
GATACAGACATATTTATATTTATTATATTATATTTTCGGGACAAGATAAAGATTTTTTATTTTATGGTTATTTTATCTGTTAATAACACAAAAAATATGACAACCAGACAATGTCCGGTTGCCAACATTTTTCCTCTATCCACTATATGGAACTAAGATAACACTTTACCTTCCCACTCCCGCGGCAGTGCACATCCAAGCGTCTGCGCAATCGTCGGTGCCAGATCAAGAAGGCCTGCCTCTTCTAATTTTCTGCCCGGCTTCCACTCTTTTCCGTAACATAGAATCGGGATCTTCATATCTTCCGGCATATTCGTCCCATGTGTACGGTCATGCCCACCATGATCTGCTGTAATAAAAAGCGAATATTCTTCCGGCAGGACAGACACTATTTTTTCAACGTTTTCCGCCGCCAGATCAACCGCTTTTAAATATTCATTGCTCATCCAGCCATATTTATGTCCGACCTCATCTGCATTTCCCGTATAATAAAATATAAAATCGGGCTGCTCCTCCTGCAGTGCTTTCACCGTACGGTCACACATTTCACAGTCTGCCCTGTCTCCAAATGTATAATACCGGCTCAGTTCCTGCCTTACCAGACTCCCTGGTCTGCCTAAATCTCTTAATTCTTCCCATGTATAGAAAAAGTAGCAACTTTTATCATTTTTCGCCAGTACCTCAAACAATCCCTCCACCGGATGAACAGGTCTTGTGTATACATTATCCAGAACGCCATGTCTGTCAGGTCTTACACTGTGAAACAATGACATATGGCAGGGCAATGTTACAGACGGGAAAACACTTTTCCCTTCCTCTGTGTAAGTACATTTTTTCATAAAATCTCTTAAAAACGGATTAGAACACTGCTGTACCGCATCCGGTCGTAAGCCGTCTATCAGTATCAGCACTACTTTTTTTTCCATAATTTATTCTCCTTTTTTCAGTTTTTATAAGCAATCAGCGTTATCTTTCCGATAACCGGTATCCGCATTGCCCTGCCCCTGCAGGATAAAATTATTCCACGAACTGCAATAACAAGGCAGATCAACTGCTGCAGGATCACAAGGAACGGCCCCGCTACCGGTACAAAAGAAAGCAGTACAGTAAAAACCGTTGCCATCAAAAAATTAATCAGTGACTGATTGCAGTGAAAGCGCGCAAATTGTTTGTCTTCATCGAATATCAGCGGAATTAAAAAACACAGATATCCCAGTGCCGCTGTAACACGGCACTTTTTTACATCACTTTTTAAAAATTCTTCTGTCAGATCATTTTTTCTCATTTTATTTAATACCCGAATATGCAAATGCATTTTTTATTTTCTTATTTGCGAAAATATACAAAATAAGCATAGGTGCCATCAGCATCGTTGCGCCCGCCATGGTCAGATCCCATCTTGTAACC
>CAYMCM010000163.1:0-1413 GCA_964388945.1 uncultured Roseburia sp. | reverse complement strand
ATTTAACTTTACAGTGACCGTACTGTCCACGACCACCGGACTGTTTTGCATATTTGTATTCCTGATCAACCGGCTTTGTGAATGTCTCTTTGTAAGCAACCTGAGGAGCACCTACATTTGCTTCTACCTTAAATTCACGAAGCAGACGGTCAACGATGATCTCAAGATGAAGCTCACCCATACCTGCGATAATTGTCTGACCTGTTTCCTGATCTGTATGAGCACGGAAGGTCGGATCTTCTTCTGCAAGTTTTGCAAGTGCTTCACCCATCTTGCCCTGGCCAGCTTTGGTCTTAGGCTCGATTGCAAGCTCGATAACCGGTTCCGGGAATTCCATGGACTCTAAGATTACCGGATGCTGTTCATCACAGATGGTATCACCTGTTGCCGTAAATTTGAAACCAACAGCGGCAGCGATATCACCGGAGTAAACACGGTCAAGTTCCTGTCTCTTATTGGCATGCATCTGTAAGATACGTCCCACACGTTCTTTTTTATCTTTTGTCGCATTCAGCACATAAGAACCGGATGCGATGCTTCCGGAATAAACACGGAAGAATGCCAGTTTTCCTACGAACGGATCTGCCATGATCTTAAATGCCAGTGCAGAGAACGGTTCGTCATCGGAAGAATGTCTTTCAACTTCGTTTCCTTCCAGATCAACACCCTTGATCGGCGGGATGTCGATTGGAGACGGCATATACTCAATGATAGCATCAAGAAGCTTCTGAACACCTTTGTTCTTGTATGCAGAACCACAGCATACCGGAACAGCGGTACATTCGCAAGTTGCTTTGCGTAATGCTTTCTTCATATCTTCTACGGAAGGTTCTTCTCCTTCCAGATACATCATCATAAGGTCATCGTCTAACTCACATACCTTTTCTACTAATTCGGTATGATACAGTTCAGCTTCATCCTTCATATCTCCAAGATCATCGGTAACAGTGATATCATCACCCTTATCGTCATTGTAGATATAAGCTTTCATCTCGAACAGATCGATGATTCCCTGGAAATCATCTTCCTTGCCGATTGGAAGCTGGAGTACAATAGCATTCTTTCCTAATCTTGTACGGATCTGATCAACGGCTCCGTAGAAGTTTGCACCCAGGATATCCATCTTGTTGATGAATGCCATTCTAGGTACATTATAAGTGTCAGCCTGACGCCATACGTTTTCTGACTGCGGCTCTACACCACCCTTTGCACAGAAAACGCCGACAGCGCCGTCAAGTACACGAAGGGAACGCTCAACCTCTACTGTAAAGTCAACGTGTCCTGGTGTATCAATAATGTTGATACGATGCTCTAAAGCGCCTGGCTTCGGTTTTGTAAACTCTTCCAGTGTCCAGTGGCATGTTGTAGCGGCTGATGTAATTGTGATACCTCTTTCCTGCTCCTGCTCCATCC
>CAYMCM010000162.1:0-1447 GCA_964388945.1 uncultured Roseburia sp. | reverse complement strand
TCTTTTTCCTTCTGTCATTTGTACTCTGTGTACGGGTTTCTTTTCTCTTGCCATATCAAAATGAATGGTCTTGTGTTCCTCATAAAAGCCCTTATCCTTGTAGCTTTCCAATGCACCGAACATTTTGCCGCCCTTGATGTGATGACCGTAAATAACCAGATTGTCACTTGTGTTAATATCGCAGTTCTCTTGGATATACGGCACACCCAAATCACTGTATTCCTTTTCAAAGTTGTGTTTCAGATAGAAATTCGGCTCATTTAAGCTCTGCATTACGGGATAATTGATAGTTGTTCCGTCAATGGAAATCCAACCTGCCATATCCTCATTTTGCAAATATAATTCTTCATACTTGGCAAGCACATTTTCGCCCTCACTGACGGACGTATCATCTACCTGCGTTTCCTCTGTGGGTGTACTCTCAACAACCTCTGCAAGCTCGTTAAATACTTTCGTCTGTTCGTCAACCTGTGCATAGTGGGAATAGATACGATAGCCGCAGAAAACCGCTGCTACCATAAGGGCAACAGCGGCAATGATACAAATGATTTTCTTATTTTTCATAAGCATTTCCTTTCTGTTTTTAGGGTAAAAAACAACGCCCACCGTTTTAGTGAGCGTTATCGTTACAATATTGAGTTTAGATACAAAATGCTGCATAAAGAGGAACAATCTTTTTATTATCCTCAAACGCAAAGTTTTTTGCAGAGAGCTTGATAGCATAAGCAGGCTTGTAGGTGTCCATATAGACCTTTAGGCTCTTTGCTCTGGTATTGTCTGCTGACTTGACCTCAATTGGAATGAGCTGACCGTCACGCTGAATAACAAAATCAATTTCAGCTCCTCGCTCTGACTCCCAATAGTAGGTGTTATAGCCGTTGATGGAAAGCTGAACATTTACATAGTTTTCAGCCATACCGCCCTTGAAGTCATTCAGTTCCTCGACCATATAGAGAATATCGTTTGCCGCTAAATCTTTCTTGGCACAGAGCAAGCCTAAATCCGATACATAAATCTTGAACGCATCAATATCACGGTAGTTCTCCAAAGGCTTTTTGATTTGCTCCACCTTGTAAACCTGCGATACGATACCAGATAGGCATAGCCATTCAATCGCATTTTCAAATTCAGAAGCCCGTCCACCTTTTTTAATCAACTTATATTGAAAACGCGTATTCTTCTTCGAGAGCTGAACGGTAATATTGTCATATGCAAGTCTTGTTTTCTTGATTTCGTTCAAGTTATTGTACTTGCTCATATCATTGAGATAGCTTGCAAGAATCGTATCCTGCGTATGACGGACAAGGATATAATCCTTTGTTTCGGCAAATTGCATTACACACTCTGGCATCCCCCCTACAACGAGATACTGACGGTAAATCTGCATTGCCGCATCGTGCAAGGCAGATGGCATCGGACTATCCGTTTCAAAGCATTTTTTAATCTG
>CAYMCM010000161.1:1205-1465 GCA_964388945.1 uncultured Roseburia sp. | reverse complement strand
GGTAAAGTAAGGATCAAAATTTTCCCTGACAAACCGGTTTACCACAAACCTTTTGGAGTTCGTATGGGTAAAGGACAGGGTGCTTTAGAGTACTGGGTAGCTGTTGTTAAGCCAGGACGTGTATTATTTGAAATCTCTGACGTGCCAGACGACATTGCGAAGGAAGCATTACGTCTTGCTACACATAAATTACCTTGTAAATGTAAAGTAGTTTCACGTGCAGACTTAGAAGGCGGTGAATCAAATGAAAACTAGTAAAT
>CAYMCM010000161.1:0-1195 GCA_964388945.1 uncultured Roseburia sp. | reverse complement strand
TTAGTAGACGCAAAAAAAGAACTTTTCAATTTGAGATTCCAGAATGCTACAAATCAGTTAGATAACACAAGCAGAATCAAAGAAGTAAGAAAGAATATTGCCAGAATCCAGACGATCATTACGGAAAAGGCAAACGCTGCAGAATAAGAATCGCAGGCATAACATTTTCCCATAAATCCAGAAAGGAGAACAATCGTGGAAGAAAGAAATCTTAGAAAAACACGTGTTGGTGTTGTTGTAAGTGATAAAATGGATAAGACTATCGTTGTTGCTGTAAAAGATAACGTAAGACATTCCTTATACAACAAGATCGTTAAAAGAACTTATAAATTAAAAGCTCATGATGAAAACAACGAATGCAAAATCGGTGATACAGTCAGAGTTATGGAAACAAGACCTCTCTCTAAAGATAAGAGATGGAGACTTGTAGAAATCGTGGAAAGAGCAAAATAATTGAAGGAGGCTTACCGGTATGGTACAACAGGAAACCAGACTGAAGGTCGCTGATAACACCGGAGCAAAAGAAATATTATGTATTCGTGTTATGGGCGGATCAACCAGAAGATATGCAAATATTGGTGATATCATTACTGCTACTGTTAAAGATGCAACACCAGGCGGCGTTGTTAAAAAAGGCGATGTCGTAAAAGCAGTAGTTGTTCGTACAGTGAAAGGTGCACGTCGTAAAGATGGTTCTTATATCAAATTTGACGAAAATGCTGCCGTTATTATTAAAGATGACAAAACTCCAAGAGGAACCCGTATCTTTGGACCAGTAGCAAGAGAGCTTCGTGACAAACAGTTTATGAAAATTGTTTCTTTAGCTCCGGAAGTTTTATAGGAGGGTATTAAAGATGGCATCTATGAAGATTAAAAAAGGCGATACCGTTAAGGTTATCGCTGGTAGAGATAAAGACAAAGAAGGCAAGGTCATCGCTGTAAATAAAAAAGAAGGCACTCTCCTTGTTGAAGGTGTCAACATGATCACAAAGCATACAAAGCCGAGCATGACCAATCAGCAGGGCGGTATCATCCATCAGGAAGGACCGATCGATGCTTCTAACGTAATGTATCTTCACAAAGGAAAAGCTACCAGAGTCGGATTCAAGATGGATGGAGACAAGAAGGTACGTTTCGCGAAATCAACAGGCGATGTAATTGATTAATTTTGGAGAGGAGGTCCAGACAGTTGAAT
>CAYMCM010000160.1:0-1469 GCA_964388945.1 uncultured Roseburia sp. | reverse complement strand
GAGATGCAAGGGAATGATTCATTAAAGAAGTTGGTGTTAATGCTTTTTCAATGTATGGATGGTCTGTATGTTTGCATTTTGGACATTCATATGCCATTCTTACATAACGCACGATTTGAAGCTTTGCAGGAATGTACTCCAGTTCTTCGCGGACAACTTCTTTGCCGATTGGTTTTAAAGCAGATAAGCAGTTGGGACAGTACAAGTCTTCCGAGGGCGTCTCACACAGAATCTCACGTACAGGTAACTCCTTAATGAGTTCTTCACGCTTGGTTTTAGCAGCGTTGCGTAAGTACCCATGAACTGTTTTCTTTACTGGTTCTGGGGCAGATTCATCAGCTTCAATTTCTGCCTCATTAAAAAGAGATATCTGCCCCTCCACCTGCTTAGGTGTTTTTTCACTGGATGAACCGAACTTCTCTTTACGGAGCAGCACAATCATTTCTGTAAGATTTGAAATCTGATTCTGAAGCCCGTTAATGGTTTTGTTTAAATTAACGATTGTATTTTCAAGGTGCTCAATATAAGCATCTTTATTATCCATAATCCGTGTAATTCCTTATCATTTTTGATAAGTCCATTATAGCACAAAAAGTGCCGCAAATCCAGCAAAATCAATGGTTTGCAACACTTTTAGAATTAACAAAAATCGGCTTTTTCAGCAGGAAGGATAGCTGATTTCTGCTCGATTTCAAGACCTTCCATAAGCCATCGGAACTGTTGCCATGAAATCGGTTTTACATCACTTTCCTTGCGCGGCCATCGGAAGTTTCCGTTTTCCAGACGTTTATACAACAGCAGGAATCCATCGCCTTCCCAGAAAAGGACTTTTATCCGGTCCCGGCGTTTTCCGCAAAAGAGAAATAAACTTCGTGAGAATGGATCAAGATGGAACTGCTCCTGTACAACTGCAGCAAGTCCATCAATGGATTTTCTCATGTCTGTATAACCGCAGGCAATGTAAATATTTTCTGCAACAGTAATATCGCCTAACATATGCTTTGCAGTGCAAGAAGCACTGCCTGAACAGTTTGTTGGCTGGCACCCTCATTTATGTCCAATGTTGCATTCGGAAGATGAATGATAACGGCTGCTTTTGTATCTGGTAAAGGAGATATTACTTCAAGCTTTTTAAAAGCAACGGGTTTTTCTGGTGGTACTAACGGAACGGGAAGATTTTCACATAATTCTTCTCTCAGTTTTCTGAGATTTCTGTAATACGTTTGTGGACAAATGTTGTTTAAGTTGCACCAGGCAGATACAGTCATGCCACTAGACTGGCATTCTTTAATGAGAGTTTTCCATTGCTCTCGCTTAATAGATTTACGAACTTTAGTTACTTGATCCATGGACACCTCCGATTAGCATTACTATGCACAACTATAACTAGCAAAACTATACAGTTGCTCGGAATTCATTATCTCATGGAGCTTAATTGGATATAAGGCACTCACTTGTTGAGCGGTTAC
>CAYMCM010000159.1:0-1474 GCA_964388945.1 uncultured Roseburia sp. | reverse complement strand
GACCACGCATGACCGGCCTGTCTCTGGCGCGTGACTACTACGCCGCCTGCCGCCCTATTCTGCTGCAGGCGAGACCCGATATCATGGAGCGCGCCGCCGTGGGCCTGGCGGGCGAGGGCTCCGAATGCCTGGGCTGCGACGACGCGCGCTCGCGCGACCATGATTTCGGCCCGGCCTTCTGTCTCTGGCTGCCGCGCGCGGAGCTGCGCGACGCGCGTGAGCGCATTGATGCCGCCCTGGCCCGGCTGCCGAGGGAATTCCACGGCCTTACCTCCCGCTTCGCGCCCGAACGCCGCCGCGGTCCCGCAAACGGACGGGTCGGCCCGCTGGCCATTGAGAATTTTTACGCTTTTTTCACCGGCCTGGACCGGCCGCCCTCCCACTGGCGGGAATGGCTGCGCATCCCGGAATACCAGTTGGCGGCCTGCACCAGCGGCGAGGTCTTCGAAGACGGCGCCGGGGAATTCAGCCGCTGGCGCGAAGCCCTGCTGGCCTGTTACCCGCGCGACGTCCGCCTGAAAAAACTGGCCGCTCGCTGCATGGTCGCGGCCCAGGCCGGGCAGTACAACCTGCCGCGTTCTCTGGAACGCGGCGACGGCGTGGCCGCCATGCTGGCGGCGGCGCGTTTTGCCGAGGCGGCCCTTTCCCTGGTCTTTCTCTGCAACCGCCGTTACATGCCCTTCTATAAGTGGGCGGGCAGGCTGGGCCGCCGTCTGCCCATACTGGGAGAAGAGTTAGGCCGGACCCTCGACATTCTGGCCGCCCATCCCCTGCGCGGCCCGCAGGACATGGATGCCGTCCGGACCGTGGAGGACTTTTGCGCCGCCGTGGCCGCGCATCTGCGGGCCGTCGGCCTCAGTACGGAGGAGGATTCCTGGCTCTGGGCTCATGGCCCGCATATTCTGCGCCAGGTGGAAAACGAAGAACTGCGCCGTATGGACATGCTCCAGGGCTGACCCGGCACGAGGACCACAGCATGAATACGACTTCATCCCGGCAAAACGACGTACAGGAGGCGCTGGCGCTTTTGGCGCAAGGCCGCCCCGCCGACTGCGAAGCCGCCCTGCGCCGGGTTCTGCGGCGGCATGAGAATGACGTCCTCTGCCGGGCCGTGTGCCTGGACGGCCTGGGCCGGGCGCTCTTCGCCCTCCGGAGGCCGGTCGAAGCCCTGGACGCGCTGGAGCAAAGCCTGCGCCTGCTGCGCGGCCAGGCAGACGCATCGCGCTCTTCACTCCCCCTGTTGCCGGGCGTCATGCAGAATCTGGCTCACGTCCGCCTGGCCCTGGGCCGGGCGGAGGAAAGCCTGGCCCTGGGGCGGGAGGCCGCGCAACTGGCGGAACAGATTTTCGGGCCGGACTCCCCGCGTCTGGCGGGCGCGCTGCTGCGTCTTTCCGCCGCGTATTACCGCGGGAGAGACTTTGACGAAGCCGAACGGCTCATGCTGCGGGCCAAGGCCATCTGGGAAGCCCAGGAC
>CAYMCM010000158.1:0-1488 GCA_964388945.1 uncultured Roseburia sp. | reverse complement strand
TTCGAACCCTGGACACCCTGATTAAGAGTCAGGTGCTCTGCCAGCTGAGCTAAAGGCGCTTGTTCTTACCGAACGCAAGATATATTATATTATAGCTTTCATAAAAATGCAACACTTTTTTTAAATTTTTTCAAAAAACTTTAAGGAGACTGATATGAAGGTACAAGAAAGATTATTAAACTACGTTTCCTGCCACACAACTTCAAAAGATGACCAGGAAAATATCCCTAGCACAGACCGTCAGTTTGTGCTGGCACATATGCTGGAAAAGGAACTGCACTCCATGCATCTGTCCAATGTAAAAGTGGACGAACACTGCTATGTCTACGGTCTTTTACCGGCAACAGACGGATATGAGTCTAAAAAGGCAATCGGATTTATTTCTCACATGGATACGGCACCGGATGCCTCCGGCGAAAACGTAAAACCTCAGGTGATTCCTGATTACGACGGAAACGACGTTGTTTTAAAAGGCAGCGGAGATCTTTTAAAGGTAAGTGATTTCCCTGAATTAAAAGATTTTAAGGGACGCACACTGATCACAACAGATGGTACTACCCTGCTCGGTGCGGATGACAAGGCAGGTATTGCAGAGATCTTAACCGCCATCGAAGAGATCATTACGGAAAACATTCCACATGGTGACATCTGGATCGGATTTACTCCTGATGAAGAAGTCGGACGGGGTGCTGATCTTTTTGATCTGGATTATTTTAAAGCGGATTATGCTTATACTGTGGACGGCGACTACGAGGGCGAGATTGCTTATGAAAATTTCAATGCCGCTTCTGCCGTTTTTAAGATCAAAGGCATTAATGTTCATCCGGGTTCCGCAAAAGATATCATGGTGAACGCCGCCGCAGTTGCCTGCGAGATCCAAAGCCTTCTTCCGGAATCAGAAACGCCGGAGCACACCGAAGATCGTGAAGGCTTCTTTTCTCTGATGCATATGTCCGGTGAGATTGCACATGCCGAACTTTCCTATATCATCCGCGATCATGATATGGAATCGTTCAAAAAACGGAAAGAACTGCTTACTTCTATTGCCGCAAAAATGAATCGGAAATATCATGCGGACACTGTAACTTTGGAGATAAACGACAGCTATTATAATATGCTCGAGGTCATGAAAGATCATCGATATGTGATCGACCTTGCCAATGACGCAATAAAAACGATCGGCATTCCGCTTGTTTCCACACCTGTACGCGGAGGAACAGATGGCGCCCGTTTAAGCTATATGGGACTCCCGTGTCCGAACCTTGGAACCGGCGGCTATGGATTCCACGGACCTTATGAGCACATTACCGTAGAAGGCATGGAAAACGCCGTTAAGATCATCAAAGAAATCGTAAAACATCCGGTTGAAAAATAAATCTAAAAGAACAAACATTGTGCTTTGCACCGGCGCTCATTTTCCTCGCCGCCATTACAAAAAAGTGTCTTCGACACTCTCAGCTCCCCTAGCCCCTCATTCATGAGGGGAAG
>CAYMCM010000157.1:0-1593 GCA_964388945.1 uncultured Roseburia sp. | reverse complement strand
TGGAGAAATTTATTATACTCCTCATTTATACGGTAAAAATCCATTTTTATCCTCCATAGTATAACAAAACAGGGAGATAAGATACTTATCTCCCTAAAATTAACGATTCGCATTTTAAGCTGCGAAGCACTTAAATTAAAGGTTCACATTCAAAGTAGTGAAGCACTTAAATTAAAGATTTGCACTCAAAGTAGCAACGCACTTAAATCGAACAAATTATTTTGCTCGCTTATATTATATGCAGTTCTGTCATAAAAATCAATAAAAATTTTAAATATACGTTACTTTTTCTTCTACTCAAAAGCGTTAGTAATTCTATAATATTTTTCCATATTTTTTGACATATAACCACCTCAATTTATGCCCAATCTATCGAATACGCCGCAACGTTTTTTCCGCTTCCCCCGGTTTTGTGCAAAGTACGCGCACAGCCACGTAAATTGCTGCATCACTCACATCCTGCCATAAAAATCCATTTTCGCCTTTTACATCTTTCACATTTCCGCCTTTTCGAACGTATTCGACTGCCGCATTGAGTGACCTAAAATATTCCATCAGCGCAGGAAACGGCATCCCACGATCCAGAATACAGCCCCCTGACGCATCTGCAGTCTCTTTTTCCCGTTCACAGGTCGCAACTACCTGCATACACAATTTCAGTTCTCCGGTAATATCGGATGCCTCCATCAGAACATCCGGACGTACCCTTAAGCGTTCCAGAAAGTAATTTTTCGCGCCCTCTACATCCTTTTTTGCAAAAAAATCGGCAATCTGCTCTTTCATTTCCCGCGTTTCTGCTTTTTCGCCGATCATACCAACCCGGCACTCATAAACCGAAAGTTTATTTGCCCGCATCCACACAAGCAGCAAAATCTCTGAAATAAAGCCAAACACGCGCTTATGATAATCATCATAGGAATCAATATCCACTCTCTTTTCCACTTCGGCAAAAATAGAAAAAAGCCACTCTGCGTATGCGTCATAAATGTTTTTCTGACAGATCATGATATTCCCAAAATATGTCTCTTCTCCATGCACGAACCTGTCAAAATAAGGATAATATTCCGGATACATTTCCCGTATTACATCTCCTGTCGCATCCAGATTTTCAATATGATGTGTGGCACAGTATCCTTCATAATACGGATAACGCAGCTTTACTCTTTTTGTAGTGATCACATCTACTTTTTGCAGGAGCTGCTCCAATTCACCTTTTGTAAAAACCTTTCCCTTTTCATTGATAAGATATCTGCGATAATGGCATACCCCGACATAGTCTGCATCTTTTACATTTTTCCAGACCCAGTAAAGTCCGGTAAGTTCACTGTAATAACAGTTTTTTGCCGAAATATTATCCCCCGTGTCATCTCCCATATAGCCGAGATCCTCATGCACCGCACGCCCTACCTGCAAGGGCACGTACATTTCATCCGCAGGAACTTCAAATTTTTTATGTGTCATCGTATAAATACGGATCGTCATCCCATTCATCCCTCCATCTGTCACTCTTTTTAGTATAAAAGTCTGTCACTCTTCTGTAAATCATGACCACCGGCTTAGCCGGTGGTTTGCTTTGACCCTATAAGGGTCTGT
>CAYMCM010000156.1:0-1603 GCA_964388945.1 uncultured Roseburia sp. | reverse complement strand
TAATAAGCTTGTATGCGTGAGATTTGGAACAATTCAATTCTTTTGCTACATCTTCCTCACTCATCATATATTGATAATTCGCCATATATTCGTCCTCACTTCTTCATTTCTAATTTCGTTACATCTCTTGTATTTGATTTGTGTACGATTTTCGTAAACATATAGCACCATATCTTTCCTTTGTCAACACTTCGTAAAAGCATTTTTACATTTTTCGTAAATATTATTTTTTGTAATTTCATCTTTTATATTTTTCGTAAATGTTCTATTATGAATATTGTAATTATGTTTTTCGTATTTTTTCTATGTATGAATATAGGAGGTTGCTCATGGGTGATGGAAAGAAATTAAAGGAAATTCTTGATAGTAAAGAAACCAATGTCCGCAAAATTGCAAAAGCAACCGGAATAAGCGCTACAACCTTGTATTCAATTATACAAAAGGATTCTAATATACGATTTGATTTTGCTCTACTACTTGCAAACGAATTAGAAATAGATGTAAATGAGATTTGCTCTGCTAGTCCTTTTTCCGGTGCAATTGCCGAGGAGGAAATTTATCCAACACTTCCGGATGGATTAAATGGTGCATTAGATGGGAGCAGGGTTAAAACCTATTTAAAAAACTCTATGTATCCACTTATGTATTTGTTCAGCAAAAACAGTATGCCGGATGTGGATAATCTTCTTACTTCTTTTTATCAGTTGGATGATGAAGCTCGTAAGGAAGTTGTGGAAACGATACAATTTAAGCTGCAGTATCATAGAGATGCAGAACGTGCAGAACAAATAAAACAGATTAAAGGATGGTAAAAAAATGCTCCAGTGAAAAAAATACAATTCACTAGAGTTTTGTTGAAAAGATATTTTAGGGATTGAAAATCGAATTTTGTCTGTTACAATTTGCTCATGGGTGCTACCATAACGGTAGCGGTTAGTCCTTCAACAGAGGGACTGTGTGTGACCCTCTGATTACATAGAAACCCGCAAGGGAATCCACATGGAAAGGAGGGCTAAGCCATGAGTATTGTTGATTTTATAGCAGTAGTAAGCTTCGGCTTAACCTGCTTTGGATTAGGATATTCCTTTGGCAAGGATAATAACAAGCCACAAAAATAGCCGCCCCGGTCTGCTAAAACTAGGCGACTATCTTTGATTTTCAAATAGTTAATCGGGCTAACCGTCTATCGGTAGCACTCTTTCTATAATCATATTAACATTATACAATGAATATGTCAAAGATTTTTCTCCGGTGAATAACAAAATTCACCGGAATTTTTATTCTTGGCACCGCTGACCACATTTCAGTTGTTGCAAAGGTATAGAAAGGCTCCCAAGAAAACCTTGGGAGCCTTGATTTTACTGTATTATTTACAATTATTCAATAACTGTAGCAACACGGCCTGAACCTACAGTACGTCCACCTTCACGGATAGCGAAAGTAAGACCCTGTTCCATAGCTACCGGATGGATCAGTTCGATTGTCATTTCTACGTTATCACCAGGCATGCACATTTCTGTACCAGCCGGTAATTCACAAACACCAGTTACGTCAGTTGTTCTGAAGTAGAACTGCGGACGATAGTTGTTGAAGAACGGTGTAT
>CAYMCM010000155.1:0-1634 GCA_964388945.1 uncultured Roseburia sp. | reverse complement strand
TGTCATACGACTTCTGCTGATAATGCCATTAAAATATTTGAATGTGGAAAACTGTTATCCGCACGAAATGCAAGGAAAGTATCTGTCGAAGAACTTATGAGCGAAAATAGAAATGCAGCAAATGACCCAGCTGATTATTTTGAATACATAATGCTTTCATGGGGGAATTGCCAAGCAGGAGATAGATTGGTTATGGAACGAGCATTAGAGCGTTTCCCAAATGAAGATGATTTGAGTGTGCATTTTAATCCCGGAGTGAGATTTTACTTCAAATATGAGCAATTATTAAAGCATCCAAATACGGTGTGTGATGGGGTGCTTCCTATGAAAGTTAAGGATGAAATAATACTTAAAGACTGGGTTCATAAAATTGTAGTTCCTATGAAGTTAAAAGAGAAATTGGAATCTCATATACCTTGCGAATTAAAAGATAGGATTATTTATGTTGATAATGATTGCAAAGATATTTGGGATTGGTCTGAAAAGGTGTACCGAATTATAGAAAGTTAGAGCACTCGAAAATTTCGTTCCGGCAAGTTTGTGCATGGATATGAAAATCCGACCTATGGTTGTAACCGTAGGTCGGATTAACTGTTTTACGACTAACTGCATTTTGGAGCACTGCTTTTTTCATTATCTATTCATCAATCGTCGTTTTCTTCATCCTCTGTGGTAGAGTAAACAGCCTGACGCTTTCTGGCATCCGCATTTTCGAGGTATTCATCGTAGGTTGTGATCTTGTCGATCATAGAACCATCCGGCAGAATTTCCATAATGCGGTTTGCGGTGGTCTGTACGACCTGATGATCACGGCAGGAGAGCAGGATGACACCAGGGAATTTGATCATACCGTTGTTGACAGCGGTGATGGATTCCATGTCGAGGTGGTCAGTCGGTTCATCGATGATCAGAACATTGGAGCCTTCGATCATCATGCGGGAGAAGAGGACACGTACCTTTTCACCACCGGAAAGGACACGCATTTTCTTTACACCGTCATCACCGGCAAAGAGCATTCTTCCGAGGAAACCGCGGACATAGGTTGCGTCCTTGATCTCAGAGAACTGAGTCAGCCATTCTACGATCGTAAGATCGGTGTCGAAGATCGCAGTGTTGTCTTTCGGGAAGTAAGACTGGGAAGTAGTAACCCCCCATTTGTAGCTTCCGGAATCTGGTTCCATTTCTCCGGAAAGGATTTTAAAGAGCGTACTCTTTGCAAGTTCGTTTCCACCGACAAAAGCAACCTTATCTTCACGGCCGAGAATGAACGAAACATTGTCAAGGACTTTTACACCGTCGATGGTTTTGGAAAGATCGGTGACGGTCAGCACTTCGTTTCCAATCTCACGGTTCGGACGGAAATCAATGTACGGATACTTCCGACTGGATGGCTTGATCTCATCAAGCTCGATCTTTTCAAGCGCTTTCTTTCGGGAAGTTGCCTGCTTGGATTTGGAAGCGTTCGCAGAGAAACGGGAGATAAATTCCTGTAATTCCTTGATCTTTTCTTCCTTTTTCTTGTTTGCTTCTTTCATCTGTTTGATAAGAAGCTGGCTGGACTCATACCAGAAATCATAGTTTCCGGCATAAAGCTGGATCTTGCCGTAGTCGATATCTGCGATATTGGTACATAC
>CAYMCM010000154.1:0-1643 GCA_964388945.1 uncultured Roseburia sp. | reverse complement strand
TACTTGCAAGCAATGCCGCTATATCATCCGGTCCCATCATCTTATTCGGATCATCTGCTTCCGGTGCTGGTGCAGGGTGTTTTGCTAATGTTTCTAATGCCGATTTTGGCTGCGGCTCCGGAGTTGGCTCTGGTTCGGCTATGGCTTCCTCTGCAGGTTCATTCTGCATACTTGCAAGCAATGCCGCTATATCATCCGGTCCCATCATCTTATTCGGATCATCAGACACCTGCGTTTCTGCCTGACCTTCCGCTTCTACGGTCAGTTCCGGCTCCGCTGTAATTTCCGACTCCAAGGTCAGCTCCGGTTCTTCCATCAACTCTGCTTCTTCATCCTCTGTCGGTATCAGCTCCGGTTCTGCAATAACATCTTCTTCTTCCTCTTCGGTCAGAATGATATCCGGTTCCACGAGCACTTCTTCTTCAAAATTTTCAACATCTTCAAAATCTGCATCCGGTGTAATCTCCGGCTCATCCATCACTTTCACGGTCTGCTCCTGCAGTTCCGTTTCCAGATTTACTAAAAGTTCTTTCAGCTCATGACCTACCTCTGCAAGCATCTCTCTTTGCTGGACAAGCTGATCTTTGTTAGACTGTTCCATCAGGTTCTCAAAATCATAAACCTTCTTCATCAGTCTGTCATTGCTGTTCATCAGCGCATCCGTATTTTCCTTACTGCGGCTGATCGTGATCTTCGCGATTGCCTTCTGAATCGATATGATCTCATCCTTAGGCGTCTTTACTTCGTTTCTTACTTCACCGATCTGCTTTTCTATTGCTGTAAAATGTTTACGCAATAACAGATAAGATGCTTTCTGCGATTTTAAAACATCTTCATAAAGTTCTTCCATTTTCTTCTGACGTTCTTCGCTCTGCCGCAGAATCTGGCTCACCAAAAGATAAACCAGCACCAGCATGATCACTGCCACAATTACCATGTTTACATAACTCTGTGAATCATTGATCATAATGTATAATTCTACAACCAGTAAAGCGGTAAGTGCCATTACTAAAAAAAGAATTGCCATTTTTTTACGATTCTTCCCCATAAGACGTTACCTCCATCGAATGTAATTTTCATCCATTTCTTTTCTTTAAATATAGCACAAAAGCCGCGCTCCGACAACCATGGAACGACAAATTGTGCGTTTCCTTACTTTAGATGTACATAGTCTTTCCTCCGTTAAACAAATCTTAAAATTACAGTATTATACGAGGGAGTGAGGATACTTTGAAAATACGTGAAAAATTTACTTATCCGCTAGAGTTTGTTTACGATATGATGAAAGGAAAATGGAAAACAATTATGCTATGCCGATTATGACTTGAACCAACATCGCTTGCTAAATTAAAAAAGATATTAACAGCATCACGCAAAATATTACTGGAACATTGGAAAGAATTCATAGACTATGGTTTTGTTGAAAAGAAACCCTTTGATGGTTATCCACTTCATGTGGAGTATTCTTCGACAGAAGAACAGAATTTACTCTATCATGGTTGTAAAAATGGATGTTCCCGGCGGGAATCGAACCCACAACTAGCGCTTAGGAGTTCGAGTTTCCTTAGTTCCCACATGTCACTTGATGTGAGACTATGAAGAAAAGTCTGTAAATAAGATCTTCTATGATAATGATAGGCGAA
>CAYMCM010000153.1:0-1679 GCA_964388945.1 uncultured Roseburia sp. | reverse complement strand
CAACAGGCTTTATCATCGGAAGCGCCACCTTGAACATGACGGAAAGTTCGCCTGCCCCATCCATTCTGGCTGCCTCAATCACTTCATCGCTTACCTGCATAAACGCATTTTTTATAAAAAATATCGTAGCCCCGGAATACGAAAACAATACGATCATCGAACGATAGGTATTCAACCAGCCCATGTTGGAAAACATCAAAAATATCGGAAGGAACACACATTGCGCCGGGATCATCATATCACTCAATTTTATCGCAAACAGCGGCTTTTTAAACCTAAACTCCATTTTTGCGAATGCATACGCACATGGAACGCTGCAGCAAAGGCAGCAGAGCACGCATACCACAGAAAGAAGTATGGAATTTTTTCCGTATTTTACGAAATTTACAGCATTCCACGCATCGATATAATTAGACCACATAATTTTTTTGGGGAACCACGTCATTTCTGCGGAAACAGCTTCCATTGTACTCTTTACCGACGTTATAAGCATCCAGTAAAACGGAAAAATAAACATCAGAAATAGCAGGCACAAAATTACACATTCTACTATTTTCGGCACAATTGATCTTTTCTTTTTTATCATATTTATATGCCTCCTACTGATAATGAATCTTCTTTCCGGCCAGGGAAAAGTTGATAATTGACAAACCACAGGTGATAAGCATCAATACAACAGATGCCGCCATCGCCCGGCCGTAATGCATAAACCCAAGTCCCTGCTCGTAAATATAAAACGTAATCAGGCTCGTGGCATTATTGGGTCCACCATCCGTCATCAGCTTTACAATATCAAAACTCGTAAGTGCAGAGAGCGAGGAATTAACCAGCAGGAAAAACAGGGTTGGTGAAAGCAATGGCACTGTTATATGCAGAAAAGTATTTGTTTTTCCGGACTTATCAAGCTTTGCTGCCTCATAAATATAATCAGGAACAGATTTCAGTCCTGATATCACGATCAAAACTCCATAACCGAGCCCCGACCATACAGCAATGATGATAATAGATAATAACGCCGTCTTTGCATCCGTATACCATCCAAGACTCTTCCCACCAAAAAATCCAATGACAGAGTTAAATACACCGCCTTTCGGCATCATCAGATACATAAACACTACCGTTATTGCCACTGAGGAAATAATATGCGGCGTAAACATTACGGTTTGTACCAGATTATGCAGCTTTGTATTCTTGTTTAAAAATACCCCGATCACAACCTGAAGAAAAAGCCCTCCAGCCACAGTGGCCGCCGTAAAGATCAGTGTATTGGCCAGCGACTTCATAAACGCCTCATCATGAAAAATATATCTGAAATTTTCCAATCCGTTAAAAGTCATGGTGTTACTGATAAGATCCCAGTTATGGAAGCTCACATAGATACAAAACAGCATTGGATATACTGTCATCCACAATGCCAGAATGACTGCCGGTGCAACCAGTATATACGGGCACTTTACGATTCTATTAAATATTCTATATCCTTTATTTCGCGGTTTTAATTCCAGTTTCTTATATGTTATACTATCATCCGTCAACATGAAATACTTTTACCACCTCTCCACTTTGTACCTCCTGTGTACTATTCTGCTGTTCGTCAAAATAATACAGTTCGTCTTTTGCTATAAAAACGCGCACCTGCTCACCCATTTTATTTTTTTGTGTGGATCGAACTATGACAT
>CAYMCM010000152.1:0-1715 GCA_964388945.1 uncultured Roseburia sp. | reverse complement strand
TTTGGGCTTCTAAATATCTATCCAGAAGAATATCGTACGGAATGGGATGATTATTGTTCATGGCGAACCTCTCTTTCTTTGACACTGTTTTCTATAAGTACCGGTTTTAGCATGACATCGTCTGGGGAGACTTTAAATTGTCCTGTTAAAAACGGTATTTTTTTGTCTAAAAGCAGCTCGGCTAAATCAAAAGGACAAGCTCCGTTGAGACTATCTCTGGCAGTTGAGTTGATGTGGCTTGCCAAGAGATTAATGTCATCCTGGGTGTAACGATACATGCTTCTTCCTTTAGGAATAACATAGCGTATGTATTCATGATTCTTTTCTAAGCGAGCCTTTTGATTAGAAACGTAAGGGTCGCAATAGAACACATAAGTTCTGTGGGTGCCGGCATCATTCTTCTCGATGTCCCAGGGATTTTTGAATTCAGAGCCGTTGTCGGTAAGTATTACAGGGAAATACTTTTTAAACGTTCTAATCCCAAGGGTGTCGCAAAGATTATTGATGGCATTAATAACACTTCGTTGTGTGCAGTCTGGAAGCAGAATAACAATCATAAAACTACAACTTCTGAATAAAAGAGTTAAAAGGCATTTTCCGGCGGCACGACTACCTTTAACGGTATCCATTTCGACGACATCGACATCCGGATGTGCAGCCATAAAACGTTCAAAATCAACATAAGTGCGTTTGTTCCGATACGTCTGCTGATAGTTTTTTGTACGAGGTTCAGAACGTTTCTTTCGTTTCTTGTAACGGACACGACGAGGAAGGTCTATATTGCGAGCCTTAAAAATACTTTGGTCAAAATAATTGTAAAGGGTTCTTCTGCATACAAGTATTTCATCTGCATGTACAGCAAAGATGTGGCTCAATGGTTGCCCTTTCAAAACAAGAGGAGATATTAAATCATTAAGTTCCTGAAGTTCATCAGGGGTAAGATTTATTCCTTTTCTTGAATCGTATAAGGTTCGTTCATATGTATGCTGTGCATCAATAGCATGGTAGTAACGTTTACAATCATGGCAAGTCTGCCTTGTTTCGCAGTTGTTACAGACATAGGGTGGCTTGTGTAACTTAGGACATTTGAAAGGGTCATATTTCTTGCATTCCATGGCGTAACGGTTATAATCGCACGACCAACAAAGCTGGCGACAACCGGACATTTTGCAGATAGAGGACATCTTACATGAGTCGTAATACCTACATTGCTTACAACGAGGTGTTTTGAAAGAAGTTGTTTTTGGCATCATTGCATGTAAACGTATTTCTTTCGATATAGTAGAAGGATCTTTATGCAGGACATGAGCTATACTACGAAAGGCACTGCCTTGTAAAAGTTCCTGTTCAATATAAACTCTGTCAGAAAGAGTTAGGTGTTTTTGGTTATGATTATTTTTGTTCATATGGTAATTCTTTCCGACAGACAGATAACCATATGACATCATATCATAAAAAATGGTGTGCAAGACTAAATTCCAGTTTTGAGAAATTTTAATGAAAAAACTAGAATTTTGAAATTCACATTACGAAATTATATTGATAAATTTCTGATTTTGACATATAATAATATTACAAACACATGCAAAACAACTACACAAAGCATGGTGAAGGAGGAATCATTATGGCAGAACAGGTATTGATTCAATTTCGTGCAGACAAAGCATTAAAACAGGAGGTTGCAGAGATTTACGAGACTCTTGGTATGGATTTAC
>CAYMCM010000151.1:0-1758 GCA_964388945.1 uncultured Roseburia sp. | reverse complement strand
ATGAAAAACGCCGGAAATTGTAAGATTTTATTGATAAATCAAACACTTCCGGCGTTATTTTTTTCAGTTGTTTCTACACTACTCCTGCGCCTTAAAATCCCGGATCAGATTCCATGTCGGAAGCGCATTGCCGTCATAATCGAACAATGCCTGATTTGCCCACTCATTGCCGCACGGTCCTTTATCGTTCATGTATTTTAAAGAAACAGGGGTTGCCCAGCCGGAACCTGAAACCGGAATCCATGCCGGTTCCCAGTAGAAAAATCCTTTTCCTTTATTTCCCTTGATATGGCTGATGCGGTTTAAGAAATCCTCCATAAAGTCATACTGTCCCTGAACTGTCATCGGATACTCGATCTTTTCCACCAGCTCCGGTTTGGTCGCATAGCCCTTTCTCTCTTCATCCGAAAGCTTCTCATATTCTTTGTAATCTTCCATTGTATAGCCCATAGAAACTTCTGCGATCACGAGATCCTTTCCGTAGCGCTCTGCAATGTCATTCATGTTGCTTGTCAGCATATCCAGCGTTCCATGCCAAAACGGATAGTAAGACAATCCGATGATCTGAAAATCTTCTCCGCGTTTTGTAAACTCATCAAACCACTCACGGTAAAGTGCGTTATTTCCGCCATTGTCAAGATGGATCATGATCGGCACATCTTTTTCTACTGCGCGGACACCGCGGATTCCTGCATTGACAAATTTTGCGATGTTGTCATAATTCGGCACTTTTCCTTCCGGCCAGAGCAGTCCGTTGGAAAGTTCATTTCCGACCTGCACCATTGTTGTGTTGATCCCGTTTTCTTTGAATACCTTCATCGTGTCCACCGTAAAATCATAGACCGCCTGCTCAAGCTGCTCTATGTTATAGCCTTCCCAAGCCTTTGGTTTGATCTGTTTTCCCGGATCTGCCCAGAAATCACTGTAATGAAAGTTTAATAAGACACCGAGTCCGGCATCTGTCACTTTCTTAGCAATTTCAAGCGTAGTCTTCAAATCATTTTCTCCGGCACCGTAGGATTCTCCGTTTTCTGACCACGGATCATTCCACAGGCGGATGCGGATCGTGTCCACATCATATTTTTTCATGATATCTAAAATATGCATCTCGCTTCCGTCCACATAATACTTTGCACCGCATTTTTCCAGTTCCAGTAATGTAGATAGATCCATTCCCTTGATAAATTTCATGTTTTTCTCTCCTTATTTTATTTTTCCGTCATATTTTAAAATAGCTGCCGCACATCTGTACGGCAGCTTATTTTTTAGTCAAAATCAAACTTTGTAATTCTTTCATGCATCGCTTTGTAACGGAAACGAATCATCTCATTTTTTTCCAAAACGTCCTTTTCGGTCCCTCTGTACTGACAGCGGATGCAGCTATAAACACCAGTTTCCTTATCATAAAACATATCAATGTCCAGATCTCTTAAAAAACAGGATGGGCATCTATAATTTAATTTGCCTTTGCCAAGTTGAGCCATGTCGCAAATACCTCCTTATCTGAGATTGTTTTTTTGTATCCCAATGTGAACATCGGTGAGAATGCATATCCTTCTTTTACATATCCTTCTGCATCTGCGTCAGATGCTGTCATGGATACCCGTGTTTCGATTTCAGGAATAACTGCGGAAACCTCTGTGGCACCCTTCACGCCCTCTTCACGGCATTTGTATGCATAATCAATGGTCTTTTCTTCCGGTCCGTCAATCTTTAACGTGATGTTGGACATATCTTCGGAATACTCGGTTGTACCAG
>CAYMCM010000150.1:0-1842 GCA_964388945.1 uncultured Roseburia sp. | reverse complement strand
TAAGGAGAATCATTAGCATGAAGCAATATACAGTTGAGATTACAGATGAAGCACTGGCAGATATGGAACAGCTTTATAATCATATTGCTTATGGGTTGCTTGCACCAGAAAACGCAATGGGACAGTATAATCGGCTTGCCGATGCGATACTGAAACTTTATGTTTTTCCAGAACGCTTTCGGATTATGGATTCAGAATCGGAACATTCAAAGGGCATTAGAAGAATGTTGACAGAGTTTCGCTTGATTCTCGTGAAGAATGTACGGTATCCATTTCAACAAAAGAGGTAAGCAGCAGATCCTGAAAATCTTGATAGGTACGGCTTGCTATTTGCCGGAAACGTCAGTATAATATGAGATAAATTGCAAAAGAAAAAGAGGAAAAGAAAATGGAATCATTAAAGATCAGTTATAAAATTTATCTGGAGGCAGAGGATGTCTCCCAGTCCAGAATACAGTCTTGTACATCATTTGTGGATGATATTGTGAAAAATCATACAAATCCGTATATCAGCAGAGCAGAGATCACGAATGAAAATGATATGGATGATTTTGTAGTGCGCCTTTATGCAGATGAAGATATTACAGAAGATGCATGTGAGAGCGAAAGTGATGCAAAAGCGTTTATAGATGATATGGTGGATCTGCTTTTTGATATCGCACACATGCATTCCTTTCTTGATATGGAAGGCAGTTTTTCCATGGAACTGGACGGAGAGAAAAAGGCATATACGTTCCGCTCAGAAAGTGGTGATTCCCTCTGTGATTTTGAAGAAGAAAATTAGAAAAGGGCATTGCCTTTTTTAAAGAAAATGTTTATAATAAAAGAATGCAGATATAGTTCATCGGTAGAATGCTAGCTTCCCAAGCTGGAGAGACGGGTTCGATTCCCGCTATCTGCTTTCTAAAATACTGATAAATCGACTATGAGTCGGTTTATTTTTTTGTGCGAAAATATCCGGGTGTTTTATATTTTTGAATATAATTTCCGGTACTGAAACGGGGAAATACCGTAATATCTGTGAAAGATTTCACAATAGTAACTTGCACCGCTGAAACCACAGGTAAGTGCGATATTTGTGATCGAAATATCGGATTCGAGCAGAAGATCAAGACTTTTTCGCAGACGCAGCTTGTTGATATAGGAAACGGGTGTGTCGCGCAGGTATTTTTTAAACAGGATATTACATCTGCTTTTGCAGCAGGTACTGGCAAGGGCAAGATCTTTCAATGTGATGTGATCTGCAAAATGCTCTTCCACATAAGAGATCATGTTTTTTAGTGAAGAAAGTTCTTCGGATTCCTGTTTGGGGATTGCTCCTCTTCCGGTAATATTTTGATACAGAAGTTGAAAGATGCCATTGAATAAGCCGATCAGGTCAAAATAAGGAGCGGAATCGGTAAAAGAGCAATGATAGATGGCATCCAGTTTTTGCAGAACGGCATTATGCCAGCCATTGTTGTCCAGGTAGAGATAGGGGTAGGAAAAATTTTGAATAACAGGTTCAATGAAATTCTGATAAAACCATGCATTTCCACTGAATAATTCCGGCGAAAACAGAATACAGACAAATTCACATTCCTGATGCTCCGGAGAAAATCCATAATGCAGTTGTCTGCTGTTTACCATGATTCCGTTATTTTCCGTCAATTTGATCAGATTTCCATTGACGTTATAAGTCATTTGTCCTTTTTTGATGATGATAAATTCCAGATCCATATGCCAGTGGCTGATCGCAGAATAGTCCGGGTAGGAAGATAATTTTCCTAAGTGGACGTAAAGCGGAAAAAGCGGATTGTTATAAGCAACTGTTTCAGAAGCATCTTCATTAAAAACGGAACC
>CAYMCM010000149.1:0-1867 GCA_964388945.1 uncultured Roseburia sp. | reverse complement strand
TGCCGCTGTTTTCTACTATGATTTTTCGCAAGCTGCCTCAAAACGGGGGCAGCTTTTACTATGTTATGGGGTGGTGAGTGTGGCCAAATTAACTGAAAAGCAAAAGCGATTTGTGCAGGAGTACCTTGTGGACCTCAACGCCACACAGGCTGCTATCCGTGCCGGGTACAGTGAGAAAAGTGCGGCCCGTATCGCCGTGGAACTACTCAATAAAACTCAAGTTTCGGCTGAACTCCAAAAGGCCATGAAAAACCGCCAAAAGCGGGTGGAGATCACACAGGACATGGTGCTTGCGGAGCTGGCCGCCATCGCCTTTGCCAACGGTGCTGATTTTGCCGCAATCAACAGAAACGGCCTTGTGCGGCTGGTCCCAACGGACACGCTGCCGGATGATAAGAAAAAAGCCATTGCCTCCATCAAGGAGGGCCAATATGGCACTGAGGTCAAACTGTATGACAAGGTGAGAGCTTTGGAGATGCTGGGCAGACACCTTGGCATGTTTGACAATCACGGTGCTGGTGCTGACCCAGAGGAAAACAACATCTTTGAGGTCATCGACCAGAGCACCAGAGAGGAGCTGGACACAAGTGAGATACCAGAAATTGAGCCCCCGGCAAAATCTGGCCATGACCTGGTGGAATAGGCCGGGCTTTAAGGACTATGACGGCATCATCTGTGACGGCTCCATCCGTTCCGGCAAGACGGTGGCCATGACCGTGGGCTTTGTCATGTGGGCCATGAAAACCTTTGAGGGGCAAAACTTTGCCATCTGCGGCAAGACCATTGAGAGCTTGCGCCGCAATGTGACCACCAACCTGCCCAACTGGATGGCTGGCATGTTCTCTTTCAAGGAACACCGCACAGAAAACAAGATCACCGTGACCGCTGCCGGGAGGAGCAACAGCTTTTATCTGTTCGGCGGCAAAGATGAGAGCAGCGCCGCTCTCATCCAGGGCATCACCTTGGCGGGCATCCTGCTGGATGAGGTTGCGCTGATGCCCCGCTCCTTTGTGGAGCAAGCCTGCGCCCGCTGCTCCGTGGATGGCTCCAAGCTGTGGTTTAACTGCAACCCAGAGGGGCCCAGCCATTGGTTTTATGTGACATGGATATTGGAGGCCAGAAAGCGCAACATGCTGCACCTCCATTTCACCATGGATGACAACCTCAGCCTCTCCGCCTCCGTCAAGGCAAGGTATGAGAGCCTTTACTCCGGCGTTTTTTATGACCGCTTTATCCGTGGCCTCTGGGTGGTTGCGGAGGGGCTTATTTACACGATGTTCAACAAGGATTTCCATGTTGTGCCCCCAGAGCCCAGACCGTATGACCGCTATTATATCTCCTGCGACTATGGCACCATCAACCCCACCAGCATTGGGCTGTGGGGCCGTGCCAATGGCCGCTGGTACAGGATGCGGGAATATTACTTTGACAGCCGCAAAGAGGGACGGCAGCGCACCGATGAGGAGCACTATGCAGAGCTGGAGGCTCTGGCAGACGGGCTGCAAATCCGTGCCGTGATCGTTGACCCCTCTGCGGCATCTTTTATTGAGGTCATCCGCCGCCATGGCAGGTTTAGGGTGGAAAAGGCCTCCAACTCCGTCATTGACGGCATCCGCAATGTGGCCACCAGGCTCCAGAGCGGTGATATTTTCATCTGTTCCACCTGCACGGACTGCATCCGGGAGTTTGGCATGTACCGATGGGATGAAAAGGCCACCATGGACCGGCCCATCAAGGAGAATGACCATAGCATGGATGATGTGCGCTATTTTGTGCACAAAGTCTTTGCGCCGGAGCTGTTCAGTTTCAAGTAAGAGGTGGCGCAGATGAGGATTTCCATTTTGGGTGTGCCCTACACCCTTGAATA
>CAYMCM010000148.1:0-1886 GCA_964388945.1 uncultured Roseburia sp. | reverse complement strand
TTTTTCGGAACAACGAAAAACTCCACAATGGCAAACAGGGCCTTGCCCTAACAAAGATAAAATGCGACAAAAGGTTTTTTCTGCCTTCTGTCGCATCTTTTATTTTGAACGTGCCTTCTTTATTCAATTTTGGTCGTAAATCGGTCGTAAATTTCGACTTCTAACCTATGAAACCCTTGATTTTACTGACTTTATTTATCCAATGACTTCATCGTCGGAAACAGCAAAACATCGCGGATCGCCGGTGAGTTTGTCATCATCATCACCATACGGTCGATTCCGAATCCGATTCCGCCTGTTGGCGGCATACCGTGGCTCAACGCATTTAAGAAGTCCTCATCTGTGTGGTTTGCTTCTTCGTCTCCGGCTGCAAACAGTTCTTCCTGTGCAGCAAAACGCTCTCTCTGGTCGATCGGGTCATTCAGCTCGGAATATGCATTTGCCATTTCCCATCCGTTCATAAAGAACTCAAAACGCTCTACATAATCCGGATTCTCCGGTTTCTTCTTGGTAAGCGGAGAAATCTCAATCGGATGATCCATGATAAACGTCGGCTGAAGCAGATGTTCTTCTACAAATTCTTCGAAGAAAAGATTTAAGATGTCGCCCTTTTTATGTCTCTCTTCATATACTACATGATGCTCGTCCGCTGCTTTTCTCGCTTCCTCTAAGGTGTGGATCTCATTAAAGTCCACGTTCGCATATTTCTTAACCGCATCGATCATTGTCAGACGCTCAAACGGCTTGGACAGATCAATCTCAAGATCTCCATAATGAAGGATCTCAGAACCGGTCACTTCTTTCGCCACATGACGATACAGCTTCTCGGTCAGATCCATCATGCCATGATAGTCGGTATATGCCTGATAAAGTTCCATCAGGGTAAATTCCGGATTATGTCTGGTGTCAAGTCCCTCGTTACGGAACACACGGCCGATCTCGTAAACACGCTCCATGCCGCCGACGATCAGTCTCTTTAAATACAACTCCAGAGAAATACGAAGATGCAGATCCTCGTCAAGTGCATTAAAATGCGTGTTGAACGGTCTTGCTGCCGCACCACCTGCATTCTGTACGAGCATCGGAGTCTCTACTTCCATGAAGCCCTCGCCGTCTAAATAATGACGGATACTGCTGATGACTTTAGAACGTTTTACAAAAGTCTCTTTTACATCCTGATTCATGATGAGATCCACGTAACGCTGGCGATAACGCATATCTGTATTGGTCAGTCCGTGGAACTTCTCCGGAAGGATATTTAAACTCTTTGAAAGCAGGGTAACCTCTGCGGCATGAATAGAGATCTCACCTGTTTTGGTCGTGAATACCTCACCCTTGATTCCGATAATATCGCCCACATCATACTTTTTGAAATCTTTATAAGAATCTTCACCGATGCTGTCTCTTGCAACGTATGCCTGAATGCTTCCTTTCAGATCCTGCACATTACAAAAAGAAGCCTTTCCCATAACACGCTTGAACATCATACGTCCGGCAACGGAAACCGTCTTGCCTTCCAGTTCGGCATAGTTATCCTTAACATCTGTGCTGTGATGTGTCACATCATACTTTGTGATCTGAAACGGATCTTTGCCATTTTCCTGAAGTTCTTTTAATTTATCCTGACGCACCTTGATCAATTGATTCATATCCTGTTCCTGTACGTTCTTTTGTTCCGCCATCTTCATTCTCCTTCATTTTTATTTCCCAGCCACGGATTTTAATCCTGTCATAAAATCAATTTCTGACTCCCGGATCTTTCTGGCTGACTTCTAGTTTGAGCGCTGGATCTCCAATACCTTGTATTCAAGTTCGCCTACATGTGTCTCAACCTTTACCACATCACCGATCTTCGCGCCGAGCAACGCCTTGCCGACCGGAGACTC
>CAYMCM010000147.1:0-1903 GCA_964388945.1 uncultured Roseburia sp. | reverse complement strand
GGAAACTAGGGGGATTTAACTATATGATAAAAATTTTATTTGTTTGCCACGGCAACATCTGCCGTTCCCCCATGTCCGAGTTCATCTTAAAAGACATGGTAGAAAAGCGCGGCATCAAAGATCAGTTCGAGATTGCCTCTGCAGCGACCAGCGAGGAAGAAATCTGGAACGGAAGGGGCAATCCGATCTATCCGCCGGCGCAGGCAGAACTGAGAAAACATAATGTTGGGAACACGGCGTATACCAATTTCTCCGGGAAGCGCGCCCGTCAGGTTACGCGGGAGGATTACGGGTATTATGATTACATTTTGTGTGCGGAGACTACGAATATCCGGAATACTGTGCGGATCACAGGCGAGGACACGGAGCACAAGATAAAGCGTCTGTTGGATTATTCCAAAAATCCGAGAAACATCGCGGATCCCTGGTATACCAGAGATTTTGGCGTGACGTATAAGGACATCTGCGAGGGTTGTGAGAGTTTTCTTTCGTGGCTGCAGTAGTCAGGATATATAAGCATAACTAATAAAATTCAGTAAATAATTTCATACTGCTAATAACCTTAAATCATTGTAAAATCCGATATGCAATGTTAGAATAAAAAAGCAGGCGAAGAGATGCCTGCCGAGGTATAAAACAAACAGGCAAACAGGATAAGGAGGTTCTGACATGGAAAAAATGTCATTGGAAAAAGAGTTGAGTGGTAATTCTTACCCGGGTAGAGGAATCGTGATTGGAAAATCAGCAGATGGAAAATATGCGGTGACGGCATATTTTATCATGGGAAGAAGCGAGAACAGCCGCAACCGTGTTTTTGTGGAGGACGGACAAGGAATCCGCACTCAGGCATTTGATCCGTCAAAACTGACTGATCCGAGTCTTATCATATATGCGCCGGTGCGTGTACTTGGCAACAAGACGATCGTGACAAACGGTGATCAGACCGATACGATCTATGAACTGATGGATAAACAGCAGACCTTTGAGCAGGCGCTGCGCACAAGAGAGTTTGAGCCGGACGCTCCGAACTACACACCGCGTATTTCCGGTATCATGCATGTGGAAGATGGAAATTACAACTACGCAATGTCCATTTTAAAGAGCAACAACGGCAACCCGGATGCATGCAGCCGTTATACCTTTGCTTATGAAAATCCCGTTGCTGGCGAGGGACATTTCATCCACACTTACATGGGTGACGGCAATCCACTTCCGAGCTTTGAGGGAGAACCGACTCTGGTTGGTATTTCCGGAGATATCGATGCGTTTACAAACCTTGTTTGGGACAATTTGAATGCGGACAATAAGGTATCACTGTTCGTTCGTTACATTGATATCGCAACAGGATAATATGAGACACGTATTTTAAATATGAACAAATAAACGAGGATCAAAAGAGAAGCGAGGATAATCATGAAAGAATTAGAATTAAAATATGGCTGCAACCCGAATCAGAAACCGTCTAAAATCTACATGGAAGAAGGGGAACTTCCAATCAGGGTTTTGAGCGGAAGACCGGGATACATCAATTTTCTGGATGCATTCAACGGCTGGCAGTTAGTCAGTGAATTAAAAAAAGCAACCGGACTTCCGGCGGCAACTTCTTTCAAACATGTTTCTCCGGCAGGAGCAGCAGTTGGTATGCCGCTTTCTGACGTAGAACGCAAGATTTATTGGGTAGATGATATGGATATCGAGTTTACCCCGCTTGCAAATGCATATGCAAGAGCAAGAGGCGCGGATCGTATGTCTTCTTTTGGTGATTTTATCGCATTGTCTGATGTTTGCGATGTGGCTACTGCAAAGATCATCAAGCGTGAAGTTTCCGATGGCGTGATCGCACCGGGATATGAACCAGAGGCACTGGAAATCTTAAAAGAAAAGAAAAAAGGAAATTACAACG
>CAYMCM010000146.1:0-1988 GCA_964388945.1 uncultured Roseburia sp. | reverse complement strand
GGAGGATAAAAATGGATTTTTACCGTATAAATGAGGAGTATAATAAATTTCTCCAAAGATACGAAAAGGAAAAAAGAGGAGTTACGAAAGTGCTGAATATCCGATATACAGACCGTAATAAGTTTGCATTTGGTGCTGTTATGCAAGTAAATGGGATGAATTATTATGTGTCTGTATCCTCTTTTGATAAGAAGCAGGAAGCGAATATTTTGATTCGTGTTCCGGGAGATGAAAAAGAAGTGAAAGGCTCTTTGCGATTTAATTATATGGTTCCGGTTCCGGATGAATGTATTGAAAAATTGGTGATCAAAGATGTTCCGGATGAGAAATATAGACTATTGTTAAATAAAGAATATCAGTTTTGTATGAACAATGCAGAGCGAATTCAGAAGAAGGCTAATAAAATATATGAGATGGTTACAACAAATCGTAAGCAGATTTTAACCGACAACAGTTGTGCATTCCATATTTTAGAGGATGGGTGTCGGAAGTACATAGAGAAATATCTGAGGAGTGATTCGAAGTAATTGTGGTTGCAAAATGCTTGCCAAAACTCCTAAAACGACAAAGAATATATAGAATTTTAAGACTAATTATACCGAATATGGAAATCTATATTTGGTTAGAGACAATATATAGTGCCAAAATCGACTATTTTTAGAGAAAAGAAATCTACAATAGAGCCATGTTATTTCAGCCTAATAGTCAAATTGAGTTCTATGACAAGCGCGCCTTGTGGGGATGGGATAAGAATAATTTCACAAATGGCAGTAATGATGGAATATTTGAAATGGAAGGAATAAAATTTGGAATAAGAATTTGCTTTGAAATCAGATTTCCGGAATTCTTTCGAGAACTATACAAAAGCAAAACCGACATAAACTTGGTTCTGTTTTATGATGTAGCAGATATAGATGCTAACGAAAGATATAACATGATTAGAGGGCACTTACAAACCCGGGCAGTTGAAAATGTTACTACCACGATTTCCGTAAATGCTATTTCATCATTTCAAACAGCTCCGACAATGGTTTTTGGAAAATCGGGTCAGTGCATACAAGAATGTGTTAGAAATAAACCAGAACTTCTAATTTATGATTTTGAAAAGACAGAGAATGATTTTGGTGAAAATGGAAGGGCATTAATATCTGATACATTAGTGATATAAAATACATTTGATATTTTATAATGAATTCAACAACTTGGGAACTGCTAGCTTATTTAATTTTTGGGAGACAAATTTGTCAGATTTATCTTTAGAAGATGCAAATATGGTGCTTCGGGAAATAGCAGACACTAAGCCGAATGTACAGTGTGCAAAACGAAGTCAAGACTATATGCAGGCACGTGTCTATTATGAAAATATATTACGCAGTGAGTTTCTCAAAAAGGGTGGTTTAATTCAAAGAAAAGTGCCACATTACATGGTTGTAGAATATAGCCCATGGTTGAGTAACTGGTATGAGAATAGTGCATTTATAAAAATTCCAATTGAGGAGTTTGACCTTCGTACAGTTTCTTTTACATATGGAGATTCGCATCCGACTTTTAGTGAAAGAGTCAATGATGGCAAAGAATATCGTAAGAAGCTTTATACATATGATGAAATTTTGGAAATTATAAAAAAATATGGATTACCACAAGAATGGAATGAAGATGGAAAATATGGACCTGAAAGGTATATTGAAGCACATATTTGGAGTGATGAAGTTATTGGCAGATATTTAACAAAAAATACAATTTAAAGGTGATGATAAAATTTGTTTCATGGATTGCGAACGATGGGGATAAGATAGTTGTTACAAGCGGAATATCTTTTGTAGGATATAGAAATACTTGAAATGTAAGCGATAGGAGGTGTTTGACTATGGAAAAGACAGCAACATTAAATTTAAGAGTAAATCCTACGGTGAAGAGTCGTGCAGAGGAAGTATTATCAAGACTTGGCATACCAATGTCTACGGCAATAGATATGTATTTAAATCAAA
>CAYMCM010000145.1:0-2072 GCA_964388945.1 uncultured Roseburia sp. | reverse complement strand
TATTATATACCAGTCTCCATTATTTTTCTAGGCACCTTGTTGTTAATCGCTTACCTTGTAGCCCTCCGCATTCATAAATTCTGCTATATTTTTCAGCGTCATATCTGGAAAATTCTGCCTAATCTCAAATACTCTCCGTACCGCTTTTGCCTCTGTTGCATTTACATACAATTTTTTTGCCACCACGCAGACACTCATATCCAAACGGAATGCCACCGCCTGCATATCCACCTCCCTTTGCTTTCTGCAATCTGCCACGTTTTAATTTCAATGCTATCTCTAAACGCTCATACACATCCAAAAGCTCAAACATACCATTTACAAAAATCTCATTGGGATTTTGCGTGTAGATAGAATAATTCGGTCTGTCAATGGCTTTAATATCCACATTATTCTTTTTAAGTTCCCTGTGTAACAGAACCTTTACTAAGTCTGACCGCCACAATCTATTTGTTGATAACACCACAACATACTGAATTTTATTCTCTTTCAACGAAGCCAACATATCAAGCAGACCGTCACGCTCAATGCTCATTTCGTCCTCGTTGGCTTTCGCTCCACTAATCCCCTCATCCTTGAATATCCCTATCAAGTTGTAACTTTTGGAACTGCAATATTTTTCAATTTCTGCACATTGCTCCACTAGGGAATATCCCTGTTTAACCTGCCCTCTGTTGACACCCTTATGTAGCCATATACATTTACAATGTTGCTTTCCATGTAACCGAACCTCCGTCATAAAATTATTTATTATAACAGTAATTCAAATTCCGGTTATGAATCAGGTTACTACTTATTATTTACATACTAGTTTTTATTAAAATGTTCTCTAACCTTAATAACCTCTGTCCCTTCTTTTTTAATAAAACTCTGCCCATTACTCTTAATAGTGTATTTATTGGTTAATCGTTTGCATAGAAAGTAATCGTTTGTATCACATATTACCACATAAGCTACATAACTTTTGTCATCATTCTCAAATACATATTCTTCATCTGTATTTTCCTCATCAAATGAACTGCATACAATAATTTCATACTCTGTTCGAAGCATTTCATTTATTCCTCCATAAATCCATGCGCCACCCGCGAGAAACACACTAACCACAAACATCATTGATATATTGTTCTTTAATAATACAGTTTTTCTTTCTTTTTTCTTATGTCCATCTTTTCTACATATTTTATGTTTATTTGTAGTTCTATTTGAAATTAATGTTACTATTCCATAATAATGTACTGCAAGCCACGTACAAATTAATGTTACAATAAGACTACTAATTTCCAATCCCGAATAATTCTTCATCTCACTGATTATCTTCATTGGTTGGAAACCATATGTATATAAGCCTACTCCCATATAGACAACCATCATCTCTATTAACGCCAGTCCAATACTTTTAACAATCTTTTTCATTACACAGACTCGTGATAGCCATATATCCATAAATACTATCGTTATTATTCCAACTATTAGTACTCCTGTAATATATTGAAATATTTGATATCCTAAATTATCATTTATGTGAATATATTCATTTGAAATTCCATAATAGCAATTTATTCCAGATAAATAAGAGTAATAAATAGCCTTGCATAGCCAAAAAAATAATGTACTAACAGAAACAATAGCTGCTATTTTCTTCTCAGTGTCTTTATTCTTCTTTCCAAAAAATGATTCATAAAATTTTACAAATTCATTATATCCAATGCTTTCTTTCAACAATTCAATAGCATTAGTTGGTAGCTGTTCATCTGTTTTTTTTACTGTGTTATTATCGTTTGTTTTTTTCATAATAATTTTCTCCTTGTCAAACTTACTTCCTCCTAAAATCAAAATAAGTAAATCATAGGTAAAAACTTAATCATAAAATGTTCAAAAGCCCTATTTTACTACGTTTCAGCCATTTTATTATAGTTTGCCATGGCAGATGAAAAGTAGCTTTATCATGTTGTTTTTTCTCCTCTTTTTCGTTTTCACAAGGGAGTGTCGCAAAATAACTGATTTTATCAGTTATGGAGCGATACTCCCTTATGATAGTTTTAATATAAAATTATCAAACTATATTTTAT
>CAYMCM010000144.1:0-2083 GCA_964388945.1 uncultured Roseburia sp. | reverse complement strand
TTTTTGATGGATTATCTCCGGAAGTTCCAAGACTTAATCCGGAACATCTGATTGCTAATCTTTGGAATCAGCAGGCAAAAGGTGATTTTGACCTGATATTCGATAGCACGATGACAGATATTGCGGATAAGAATATAGAGATTTTCTCTACTCAAACAACAGCGAATACAAAAATTCCGTTGTTTGAGAAACTGACCCAATATGTTACAGATGAGGCACAAAGAGCACCGTTTGCTCGTGCACTGGTAGATAGGTTAGTAAACTTCTCTTTCGAGGAAGCATTTGCAGAGCATTACGATTTCTTTGCAACAATATTTGAATATCTTATCAAAGACTACAACACTGCTGGTGGTGGTAAATATGCAGAGTATTATACACCTCATTCTATTGCAACCATTATGGCTCGTTTACTTGTTGGTAACGATTCAGATTTACACAGTATAGAATGTTACGACCCATCAGCCGGAACAGGAACACTTTTGATGGCATTGGGACATCAAATCGGAGAAGATAAGTGTACTATTTTTGCTCAGGATATTTCTCAACGAAGCAATAAAATGTTGAAATTAAATTTGATTCTAAATGGACTCGTATCATCTCTTGACCATGCTGTTCAGGGCGATACTTTAGTATCGCCATATCATAAGGCAGATAATGGGACGGATTTAAGACATTTTGATTATGTAGTATCCAACCCACCATTTAAGATGGATTTTTCAGATACACGAGAGAAGATTGCTGCAATGCCTACAAGATTTTGGGCTGGTGTACCGAAAGTTCCGGCAAAGAAAAAGGAAAGTATGGCAATCTATACCCTTTTTATTCAGCATGTTCTGAATTCGTTGAAAACTAAAGGTAAAGGTGCAATCGTTGTACCAACCGGATTTATTACATCAAAAACTGGTGTTGAAAAGGCAATCCTGCAGCATATTGTTGATGAGCATATTGTATATGGTTGTATCAGTATGCCATCTAATGTATTTGCAAATACTGGAACAAATGTATCTGTCTTATTTTTTGATAATTCAAGAAAAACAGAAAAAGTTGTACTTATAGATGCATCTAAACTTGGAGAGGAGTATAAGGAAGGCAATAATCAAAAACGTAGACTGCGTAATTCTGAAATAGATAAAATTGTTGATACTTTCTTAAACAAAGAAGTAGTTGATGATTTCTCCGTAGCAGTTACCTATGATGAAATCATTGAAAAGAAGTATTCACTTTCGGCAGGTCAATATTTCGATGTAAAAATTGAGTATGTGGAATTATCGCAAGATGAGTTCAACGAAAGAATGAGTGCTTATACTACAAAGTTGCAGGAATATTTTAGCGAAGGTAACAAGTTACAAACTGAGATTATTGAACAGTTAAAGAAGGTGAAGTATGAGTAGTTTTCCAAAGGAACTATGCATTCCGATTCGTTCTCCGCTCAACAAAGAAGATACAGAAAAGCAAACTTATGGTTGCAGGCAATCCAATCCAGACATTTGTGGATATTGCTATATAGAAGGAACGTGTGCATTTAGTTCAAATGATAAGATATGTAAACATCCATCTGCAAAATGGAAAAAAATTTATAAAGAGTTGAAGGAGGCAGAAAATGAAATATTATAAACTTCAAGATTTATGTACAGATATAATTGACTGCCCACATTCAACCCCTGAGTGGAAAACAGAAGGAATTAGAGTTGTAAGAAATTTCAATCTAAAAAATGGAAATATTGATTTTACAGATGGATATTTTGTTGATGAAGAAACATACCAAAATAGAATCAAAAGAGCAATTCCAGAACCAGACGATATTATTATTTCTCGTGAAGCACCAATGGGTGTAGTTGGAATTGTTCCACACAATCTCAAATGTTGTTTGGGGCAAAGGCTTGTATTGCTCAAGGTAAATAAGACAAAGTGTAATCCATATTATTTACTATTTGTGTTAATGTCTGATTTCGTGCAGACTCAGTTTAAGAGAGCAGATGCTACTGGTTCCATTGTTAGTAATTTATGTATTCCTGATTTGAAGGAAATAGTAATTCCGATGATTGATGAGGGACAAGAAAAAATTGCTAATTTTCTCGAAAAA
>CAYMCM010000143.1:0-2107 GCA_964388945.1 uncultured Roseburia sp. | reverse complement strand
GCTGCATTCACAGCATTTGCTATTTCTGTATTCAAGTCGGCATCCCTCCTTTTGTATTGTGCATAGCACCTTTAAGATCCCACAAAAGGCTCTCTTCCTCAATATCGCTATAAACGAGGAACCATGCGGAATCAACTGCATTTTCTATGAACTTTTTCCGAGGTAAAGCCTTCGATACCTTGAATATCAAAGTAAAGAAGCACCAGAACCAGCATCCGCTGGAACTAGCGCTTCTTTATCAGAGACTTATTTACAGCCCCTTGCAGAACTTATATATAGATTTTTACTACAATATCTTTAAATCTGTCCCTAATTCTTCTTTTCCGCAATCGCTGCCTGTGTGGCGGTGGTACACCCGTGAGTCATTAAAACTAATTTTTCAAATTACCTTTCAATCACAAACATAACTTTATTATGACAAAATAAGATTAAAGAAATATAACAATATTATCAATCTAATAAATCATTAGTGCTTTACACCAACTAAGAACAAATTATTTTGCTAAGACCCTTACTAACTCTTCATAACGCTTCGTATGCTCATCGATATCTTTTTGCGTAACCCCATAATACATATAAACTTTTCTAAATAGTTTTTCAAATTTCTTCATTTCACTTTTAGAGCCTGATGAAGAACTACTTATTAATTCATAATTCTTCTCAATCAAAAAACTTGACTCCAGATTATTAGTCATCTTAGCAAAAATGTGCAGGTCAATATCAAATAAATCAGTCGAAATACTCTCTGCTACTTTTTGCCTCATTTCTAAATGTTCAAAAAAACACCCCAAACTTTTTTCATCATGATTTTCAAGCTTAGGAATTTCAGCCAACTCTCCTAATAATTCTGGCTTATATTGCATAAGAAATGATGCTCTCATTTCCCTGTACTCTTCTTTATATCTGAATTCTGATTTATCCACTTCTATATATCCAAGCTCATTTACAATGTACTCACCCACTTCGTCCATTGTATGAGCATCTGCCTTTATAGATTTCTCTACTCTCTTTTTTCTTACCTCATAACATGCACGTTCAAATTTTTGTCTTAAAGAAAGCTTTCCCCCTTTATTTCCTACTAAAAATATTGATGTAGGTCCATCAGAACCTCCAATTATGGTTGTCGCACTTACTCTTTTTCTGCTCATGCTTCAGCCCCTTTTCTACTGCAACTTACTTATCAATAATCTCCATCATTTCAGCTGGCGTTACAATAAAGTCCTTTATCGGATAATGCTTCTGATTACCTGTTACCAAATAGGCATCATCGTCTCTCTTCTCCATAGCAACCTCGTAAAATACCAAATCATCCATGTCAACCAGTATCTCACCTGTAGGTTGTGGGAACACTTCCATACCATATTGTTTCACTGCATTTATAACCAGCTGGATTGTCTCTTCTTTAAAATGAAACTTGCTTCTATGAAGCACTTCATCATATTCCGCTAAAATATCTTCATGATACAGCGGTACAATTTTACCATCAAACATTGCATCTAATACTCGTACTGTTGCTGCATCTGCTCGTTTTGAAAGCAAAGCTGAAATGAAAACATTTGTATCTATAACTGCATAATACACCATAAGCACTTACCTTTTTCTTTCCGCTCTAACAGCTGATATTTCAGCATTAATTTCATCAAGAGACATCTCTGGTACATCAGCAGCCTGCTCTCTCAACTCATAGAATGCATTCTTAGCCTCTGCTCTTGTAATAGTTGTGTCTGGTAATGTTGCCTCAAATGGAAGCCCTTTAACCATCTTACTTCTGGTCATAAACATACGGAAAGCTGTTGGTAAATCCATACCAAGAGTCTCGTAAATCTCTGCAACCTCCTGTTTTAATGCTTTAGAAAATGCAGCCGCTGCCGCTGACAAGATTACTCCAAAGAAAGTATCTTCCAGAGATTTGTCAAAAGAAGAAATCAAAAAATTTTTTGGAGTTGTAACCAATGATTAACTATATTCAGACCAATATTTTAGATATGCTTGAATATGTTGGAGCGGATAGTTGCCAAAACATCCTCTCCTCTTTTGTGTGTCCCTTAAACCATGATGTTGATGACAATGACAAAATTCTTGTGCAAATGCTAAAATATTTTAATCA
>CAYMCM010000142.1:0-2150 GCA_964388945.1 uncultured Roseburia sp. | reverse complement strand
AAAGAATACCACACCATGAGAAAAAAGTAAAATACCAAAATCTATTTTTTCCTCTTCTTTTTCCATTTCCCCTCATTGACAACCCCTGTTATTTTTGCTAGAATTGAAAAAATTATTAAAAGTTAAATACGACAAACAGAAAGAGAGGAATGAAAAAAATGGGTACAATTATCGGCGAAGGAATCACTTTTGATGACGTATTATTGGTCCCGGCATATTCCGAGGTTACTCCGAATATGATCAATTTACAGACAAGACTTACAAATAAGGTGACACTTAATATTCCTATGATGAGTGCTTCTATGGATACCGTTACAGAACACAGAATGGCGATTGCTATGGCAAGACAGGGTGGTATCGGTATTATTCACAAAAACATGTCGATCGAAGCACAGGCTGATGAGGTAGATAAAGTAAAACGTTCCGAAAACGGTGTTATCACGGATCCATTTTCACTTTCTCCAAACCATACATTACAGGACGCAGATGATCTGATGGCAAAATTCCGCATTTCCGGTGTTCCGATCACTGACAACGGCAAACTGGTCGGCATCATCACAAACCGCGACCTGAAATTTGAAACCGATTTTTCCAGACCAATTCACGAATGCATGACTTCCGAAGGTCTGATCACCGCTCCAGAAGGCATCACTCTGGACGAAGCAAAATCCATCCTTGCAAAAGCAAGAAAAGAAAAACTTCCGATCGTAGATAAGGACTTTAATTTAAAGGGGCTTATCACGATTAAGGATATTGAAAAGCAGATCAAGTACCCGCTCTCTGCCAAGGATGATCACGGTCGTCTGCTCTGTGGTGCTGCTGTTGGCATCACTGCAAATATGATGGATCGTATCGATGCTCTGGTAAATGCACATGTGGATGTCATTGTCGTAGATTCCGCGCATGGACATTCCTTAAATATTATCAATGCAGTGAAAAAGATCAAGGCTGCTTACCCTGATTTACAGGTTATTGCAGGAAACATCGCTACCGGTGCCGCTGCAAAAGCTCTGATCGAAGCCGGCGTTGACGCGGTTAAGGTAGGTATCGGTCCTGGATCAATCTGTACGACCCGTGTCGTTGCAGGTATCGGTGTTCCGCAGGTAACTGCGATCATGGACTGCTATGCTGTCGCAAAAGAACACAATATTCCGGTTATCGCCGATGGCGGTATCAAATACTCCGGTGATATGACAAAAGCAATTGCTGCCGGCGCAAGCGTATGTATGATGGGCAGCATGTTTGCCGGATGTGACGAAGCTCCGGGAACTTTCGAATTATATCAGGGAAGAAAATACAAAGTATACAGAGGTATGGGTTCTCTTGCTGCGATGGAAAACGGAAGTAAAGACCGTTATTTCCAGGAAGGCGCAAAGAAACTGGTTCCGGAAGGTGTCGAAGGACGTGTTGCATACAAAGGTTCCGTAGAAGACACCATCTTCCAGTTAGTCGGCGGTATCCGTTCCGGTATGGGATACTGTGGATGCCAGACCATTCCTGAATTACAGGAGAACGGTCAGTTCGTTAAGATTACTGCTGCATCCTTAAAGGAAAGCCATCCGCATGATATCCATATCACAAAAGAAGCTCCGAACTACAGCATTGATGATAAATAAGATTTTATCCGCAAAAATGACGTCTTTAAAACCTTCTGGTTTTAAGGACGCCATTTTTTTATACGGTTCTAGCGTGCAGTCGCTGTGCCGTTTTCCGTCACACCATTTGCGGTTCCGTCTGCCGCTGCAGCATTTGTTGTCGTATCATTTGCTGTCGCATTGTCTGTCACATTCTCAACTGTATTTCCAATATCGTTTGCCACATCATCCGCAGTGTCGATAACGTCTGTTCCAACATCCGCCGCACCGTCTACCACATCTCTTCCTGCTTCTGTGGTTCCGTCCACCATATCGTCTGCGACACCGTTTCCATTGTCTTCATAATTACCGTTATTTTCTGTTCCGGTCGTTACTCCATTGACATTTTCATCTCTGGCCGTCTCGGTCGAATTTACATTGCCATTATCGTCTGTTCCATTATTATTTGTTCCGCAGGCAGCAGCCATTGATACCGCAAGTGCCATAACACAGCAAAGTGCAATTCTTTTTAAGTTTTTCATTCTTTATTTCTCCTTTTAATTTTCTATATAATGT
>CAYMCM010000141.1:0-2241 GCA_964388945.1 uncultured Roseburia sp. | reverse complement strand
GTTTTTCGGAACAACGAAAAACTCCACAATGGCAAACAGGGCCTTGCCCTAACAATAAAAACCACAGAAACGCAAGGTTTCTGTGGTTCTGTATATATTTGTAGTCTCTTTTTATTATCGTATGTCTAACTGTGAACACCTTATTTTATAAGGTTTTTTCGTTGTGGTGTGGCTATAATGTGTCTACGTTTGGAATCTTGTTTATAGCCTCTACTAACTGTTCTACATCAATATATGTATATGTTCGCTCTGTCAAATCTAATGCTCCCTCGTGTCCGATTATCAACTTTTGATAAGTTGAATCTACTCCGTACTTCTTTAATAGTGAAGCACAAGTTTTGCGTGCGTTGTGCGGTGTAATATCTTCATCCCAATTCAATTTGACTTTCAGCCTATCGAAATAACTATCTCTATAATTAGCATATGAATATTTCTTTTTTGTTTTTGGGTTAGTCAGTAAATATTCATTTTCACTATCATAAAAACTTTCATAAAATTTAATCATACAATTATGAATAGGTACTTTTCTTATTCCTGCCTCTGTTTTGGCTTCTGGAATTTCAAAATATTGCTCCGACAAATTCACATCTTTTGTCTTAATTGCTAAAAATTCGCTTATTCTACAACCATTATATATTAACATTAAAACTGTTTTTATTGTGAAAATAGCTTCTTCATTCGCTTGATTATAATAAAATATTTTCCACATTTCATGTATTTCTTCATTTGTGAATATCTTATTTTCGCCTCGCTTTGGACTTTTTCCAAGTTCCACCATTCTCGCATAATTTTTGTCTATGATGTCATTTTTCATAGCATAATCATATAGTTGCGAAATATCGCCTCTTATTCTTTTAATTGTTGCATATCCTTTATCCTTTTTGAATCCGTCTATTAAATCTTGCCATTGTTGATATTTTAATGTTATGAATTTTGCATTTTTTATATCTTCGGGTATTGCATTTATAGTGCTCGTATATCCTTTGTGTCTGCTTTCACTTAATACTTGCACTTCTTTTGTTTCTTGCCATTTATTCCACAAATCAATAAACTTGATGTTGCTAAAATCTGCTATATTGTGGTTGTTGTGGTAATTTGTCAAAGCGTTTAAGGCTTCTTCCTTAGTTGCGAAATATCCTAGACATTTTTTAATCTGCTTCTTTTTTCCATTTTCATCTGTAATGGTTTTTACTGTAATTCTAACTTGCCAAGGGTTTCGCAAATTTTTTCTTTTTACTTTTGTAATGCTTCCATATCCATTTGGGTTTCGCATATTATGCTCCTTTCGTAAAAATAGGAAGTTCAATTGATAATGCTATTATAACTCCGTAGCCACACAAATCAAGCAAAAAATATCGAAATATTCGGAAGTTTTAGGCATTAAAAAAGAAAGGACAAGCCTTTCTTCTACCGCCTTCAAAATTAACCCTTTCAGTCTTAATTTTTCAGTTGGTCTATCTAATCTCTTCTACTTTAATTTCATCATATCCACCCAATCCTAATTTTTTTAGTTTTTCTTTTGTTTCTTTGTCTGTTTGCATTTTTGCCCTTACATATTCCCTATTTGCTTGCTCGTTGTATTCTTCAATTGCTTTCTTCTTGTTAGCGTCTATTGTTTTTTTGTCTAATTCATATTGCATTTTTGATTGTTCATAATATTTTTGTGCATCAAAATTTTGTTTTTTGTATTCATCTAATTTTTGTTGTTCTTGTTGCGTTTTGTATTCTAACAATTTTAAATGTCTTTGACTAGGATTTTTTACTAATTCATCAATCTCTATATTATGTTCTTTTATAATCATATACCAATGTTTTCTCATAATATCTGTAAATGTTATTTTTTCATTATTATATCTATCTGATTTTTTTGTATTGTCTGGTCTTTCAATTCCTAATTCTCTTAATGCTTTTGCTATTCCTACTCGCAAATTATTGTCCTTGTCATGATAGCATAACGTATATCGAAATTGTGCATGTGGTGTTGTTTCATCAAAATGAAATCCTACATCTAATAATTTTATATTTTCTCCGAATAATAAATTTATTCTTTTGACAAATTCTTTTACGCAATCTTCCAATTCTATTTCATTTGCGTGTTTTTCCTTGTCCCCTATTTGCAACACAATCTCATCGGGTTCTGTTTTTTCATTGTTTAATATATCTTCCATATTTTTAATTCTGTTTTTTTGTCTGCGTTCTAAATGTTTTTCATTTTGTTTGTTTAATGCGTCGCCAAAATAT
>CAYMCM010000140.1:0-2315 GCA_964388945.1 uncultured Roseburia sp. | reverse complement strand
CATCGCCATACTTGTCCATAAGAATATCGTATCTATCTACGATACTAAGATTTTTCGTTAAAGGAATGTATGTCTTATGTGTGTCGCTATCGTAATCACGATTTTGGATGAAACGAATATATCCATCTTTTGGTTCGTATATAAACTCGCTTTTGGGAGGTTGACTATTGCTTTCCCAGCTCGCAACTTCCAAAAATGATACTACTTGCCATTCAGCCGGAATATCACGTTTCAGCACCTCGTTCCAAATCATCTTTCCACCAGAGGTGCGATACGGTTCTCCTTTTTCATTAGTAAAGTCAAATTGTGAGAACCAATAATCATATAATAATTTAGCTTGTTGCTCTAAATTATCGTTTACATTACGAAAGGAATGTACATATGGATAAAGAAAAATTAGTTAATGCAGTTAAATATGTATCAAAAGATATGAGCCAACGAATGAATGAGCAATATGGTCAAAACATCGATGAAAGCTTTTATCAGGGATACGATTTGTGTATGATAAAAACAGCAGATTTGTTAGTTGATACGAATTTGAAAGACGATGTCGTAGTTGCTTTGTTGCAAAAGCATTTTAACCTGAGATTAACTGAAGCAGAGGATATGATAAGAACTGCTAAAAACAGAAAAGCACGCAGATTAAGTGAGAAAAAATGAAATTTATTTAATAGCTCCTACAAACGGCGGGAGTTAAATAAAAGAACAGCCGTTGCTTGTCGGTTCTCAATAAGAAAAAGGAGAAACGACAATGAAACAAAATTTAATCAATGATGTTATTCAGGAAATGATACCGTTCTTGAATAACGCACAGGCAGAAAAACTGCAAACAGTATTACAACACACACTTTTTAACTATGAAATAGTGGAAAGTGAAAATAAGGATAATTCCTCAGAACAGAACTTAGTAGATCTGTTCTTATCGGCAAAACGTATTGAGGGCTGTTCTGAGAAATCCTTAAAGTATTATTGGGCAACTATACAATCAATGCTTGATAGAGTAGAAAAACCGATTAAGCATATACAAACAGATGATATTCGCAATTACTTAACTGAATATCAGACTAGGAAGAAATCAAGTAGAGTGACCATTGATAACATACGAAGAATATTATCAAGCTTCTTCTCTTGGCTTGAAGATGAGGACTACATATTAAAGAGTCCGGTCAGAAGAATACATAAAGTGAAAACTGCAAGTAACATCAAAGAAACCTATTCTGATGAAGATTTGGAACTTATGCGAGATAATTGCTCTGAAATCAGAGATTTGGCAATGATTGATATGCTTGCTTCCACCGGGATGAGGGTCGGAGAAATGGTGCTACTAAATAAAACGGACATTAACTTCAACGAGCGAGAATGTATCGTTTTTGGCAAAGGAGATAAAGAACGAATAGTCTATTTTGACGCAAGGACAAAGATACATTTAACAGAGTATCTTCAAAGCAGAAAAGATGATAATCCGGCATTATTCGTTAGTCTGAAAGCCCCGTATAGCAGAATATCCATTGGCGGTATTGAAGTCCGACTTCGTAAATTTGGAAAACAATTAGGTTTGCAAAAAGTACACCCACATAAGTTTAGGCGTACACTTGCAACTATGGCAATAGATAAAGGAATGCCGATAGAGCAGTTGCAACAGCTATTAGGGCATAGACGAATAGATACAACTTTGCAATATGCAATGGTTAAACAAAATAACGTAAAAATGGCACACAGGAAATATATAGGATAACGGAGGAAATTATGGAAAGAAGAAAGCTGATTGATTGTTGTAAGTTTATATCTGACGGCGACCATTTACCGCCACCCAAAACGGATACAGGAATACCATTTATCACAATTTCCAATATCACTGAACAAAACAAAATATCCTTTGATGATACGATGTTTGTTCCAGATAGCTATTATGATAATTTGGGAGAAACAAAAAAGGTAAAAAAAGGTGATATTCTGTATTCGGTTGTTGGTTCATTTGGAAAACCAGTGTATATAGAGGAAGATGTAAAGCTCGTTTTTCAAAGACATATCGCAATATTACGACCTAAAGATAGAGTTAATGGACGCTTTTTGTATTATACAATGTTAAACCCTCAATTTTACAAAAAGATGGATAAAATGGCTATTGGATGTTCTCAAAGAACAGTAACATTAGAAACTTTGAGGAATGTTGAAATAGATTTGCCCGACAGAAAAACTCAAGATAGTATTATTGAGGTATTATCAGCTATAGATGACAAGATAACTATAAATTGTCTGTTAAACGATAATTTAGAGCAACAAGCTAAATTATTATATGATTATTGGTTCTCACA
>CAYMCM010000139.1:0-2373 GCA_964388945.1 uncultured Roseburia sp. | reverse complement strand
CCTATAAACTGTGCAACAAATAAATTTGCCGGTTTATTGTAAATCTCTTCCGGCGTTCCATGCTGCATAACTTTTCCCTTATATATAACTACAATATCCGTTCCCATTGTCATTGCTTCTGTCTGATCATGGGTCACATAGATAAATGTACATCCCAGTTTATTGTGAAGCTGGATCATTTCCGAACGCATCTGGTTTCTCAGTTTCGCATCCAGATTTGAAAGCGGTTCATCCATCAGAAATGCCTCCGGAGATTTTGATATGGCGCGCGCCAATGCCACCCTCTGGCGCTGCCCTCCAGACAGCTGATTGGGCTTGCGATCCGCATACTCTCCCAATCCACACATGTTCAGCACTGCCATAACTCTTTCTTTTATTTCATCCTTGCTGATCTTATAGTTTTTCAAACCAAATTCAACATTTCCACGTACTGTCATATGCGGATAAATTGCATAGTTCTGAAATACCATTGCAAGGTTTCTTTCCCCCGGATCAATATTGGTAATTTCATCTTCTCCCATATAAATGCCGCCCTGTGTTACATCCTCCAGACCGGCAATCATACGAAGTACTGTTGTTTTTCCACAACCGGACGGCCCAAGTAAAACTGTAAATGAGCCGTCTTCAATTGTTAAGTTAAAGTTTTCCATAACGGGGCTGTCCGCCCCTTTATACTTTTTTGTGACATCTTTCATCAGAATAGACATTCTATTGTCCTCCATCCTTGATGATTCCCTGACAATATTCCGCCATATTATTTATCAGTTCATTGCAGTCATATTTATCCGGATGCATTGCAAAATCCTCCAGATACTGAACCATATAGGTATACATTTCTCTCCAGTGCTTTGTCTGCGGACGTTTGTGTGCATATTTAACGCCCTCTGCGATCTGTACCAGATTTGGATCTTTTGCATTTTCCTTATAATATTCTGAATCATAAACTGACTTTGTAGTTGCCAGATATCCTGATTTCATATTCCATCCTGCCTGATTTTCATCCGATGAAAAATAAGCCAGAAATCCTGCTGCAACTTTCTTTTGTGATTCCGTAGCTTTGTTACAAATGATAAAGTTAGAACCGCCCGTAGTAACTGAATTTCCATCTGTTCCGGCTGGCTGATCTGTTATTACAATATTAACCGGCTCATATCCTTCTGTCTCAATAAGGTTTTTCAGACTTCCATATGTTGTACATGAAGTAAACAGCATTCCCAGTTTTCCCTTCAGGAATTTTTCTTCATAAACATCTTCCGGACTGGAAGCGGTCTCACCATAAGCTGAATATGCGCTTCCATCTGCCAGCATATCCTTTACCAGCTGCGGAAAAACAGCTCCGGCTCCGTCTTTCTGGAATGTAACCTCCGTTCCATCATCGCTTGTCACACTTCCACCATTTGAATACAAAGCAGATTCCCACATCCAGCAATCCGTATCCCAGAATACGCCGTAACCTTCAATATCGTCTCCCAAAGCCGCGATAGCGGATGCAACCGTATGAAAATCATCCCATGTTTTTATTTCATCCACCGTATGACCGGACTGTTCTACCAGATCTTTATTCACATATAACACCGGATAAGAACGTCCTCCCGGCACAGCATATAACGTATCATCATAGTAGGTAGAAACCATTAATCCATCCAGATAATTGTCGATAACATCCTGATCCAGATAATTGCTTAAATCCGAAGCAATCGGATAGAACTGCGGCAGAAAAGATTCCTCGATCTGACCAATTACCGGCAATTCATTTGATACAGCTCCTGCCGTCAATTTTTCAGCCACACCATCATATCCATCCTGTGAAACATATTCGATCTTCGCCGAAATTCCAGTTTCTTCCTCATACTGCTTTGCATATTCATTTGCTTTTTCCTGTATAAACTGCGCCCTGATATCATCCTGTCCATATACACCATAAATATCAACATATACGTCTGTATCAGACTCTCCGGAAGCAGATTTGTTGGAACCTTCCTCCACACTCTCCGCAGATGTAGACAGATTTTTCTGTTCGCTTTCCTTTGATGCTGAAGACGTCGCATCCTGGCTGCCACATGCCACAAGCGGCAGCGACATTGCAACTGCTGTTAAAAATACAAGTGCTTTTTTCATAATATTCTCTCCTTTATTTATCTTTTGTTTTTCAGCGACTTATTAAGTATAGCATTGCGCTTTTCAGGCAACTATCTGTATGCCGTAAAATTTTTGTAAAGTTTTTCTCAAATTCTGTAAATTTATTTTCAACTTTTTATAAAAATTTTAAACTATGTAAAATACAGATGCTTTCTTGTAAAAACGAAGTAACGAAATGACCTAAAATGAAATTTTAAATTCCACCGCCTGCTTATGCGGTGGAATTCTCTCTTG
>CAYMCM010000138.1:0-2413 GCA_964388945.1 uncultured Roseburia sp. | reverse complement strand
TGCCTTACATCCGTCGATCCTGTTTTTTGACGAACCGACTTCGGCACTCGATCCGGAGCTGACAGGTGAGATCTTAAAAGTTATAAGACAGCTTGCGGAGGAAAAAATGACGATGGTCATTGTTACACATGAAATGGCATTTGCGAGGGATGTAGCGGATCGTGTGATCTTTATGGATGGCGGATACATTATTGAGGAGGGCGATCCTAAGGAAGTGATCGAGCATCCGAAGGAAGAACGCACCAGACAGTTTTTAGCACGGTTTTCCAGTTGAGCCAAAAAAAGAGTGATAAATTGATGTGAAAATAGAACGGGGCACAAAGTCAGAAGAAAAATCAGGATGACTTTGTGCCCTGTTCCGGTATTTGGGGCTTTGCAAATAGTTAAAATTTCGGTATAGTAGTAGGAAGAATGAGAAAATTAAGAAAAAGGCAGGAAGATAGATGAAAAAAGGACAGATCATAACCGGAACCATAGAAAGAGTGGCATTTCCGAATAAAGGCATGTTTACGACAGAAGAGGGAAGAAACGTGATCGTGAAAAATACGATTCCGGGACAGACGGTATCTGTTGCCATTCAGAAAGTACGAAAAGGAAAAGCGGAGGGCAGACTTCTTGAAGTGGTAAAAAAGGCAGAAAATGAACTGGAACAGACGGTATGTCCGCATTTTGGAGCTTGCGGAGGCTGTACATTTCTGAATTTAAGTTATGAGGATCAGATCGCGTTAAAGGAACAGCAGGTGCGGGAACTTTTGGCGGAAGTGGCAGGACAGAGCTGTGTGTTCGATGAAGTGTTTGAGGGTGTAAAGCACAGTCCAAGGTCGTTTGCTTACCGCAACAAAATGGAATTTTCGTTTGGTGATTCCTGCAAGGACGGCCCGCTTTCGCTCGGAATGCATAAGCGCGGCAGCTTTTATGATATCGTGACCGTGGATTCCTGTAAGATCGTGGATGATGATTATAATAAGATACTGCAGGGCGTATTGGAATTTTTCCGGGAGAAAGAAGCGTCTTTTTATCACAGACTGCGGCATGAAGGTTATCTGCGCCATCTGTTAGTAAGAAAAGCGGTAAAGACACAGGAGATTTTGATCGATCTTGTGACGACCACACAGGAGATCCGAAAGGATGGGGCATCTTGTGACGAAGCGGAATTGTTAAAGGCGTTTACCGATATGTTGAAAAACCTTCCGCTGGAAGGCAGGATTGTTGGTATTCTGCATACAAAAAATGACAGCGTAGCAGATGTGGTTGCCAACGAAGGTACGGATATTTTGTACGGACAGGATTACTTTTATGAGGAACTGCTCGGATTAAAATTTAAGATATCTCCGTTTTCCTTTTTCCAGACCAATTCACTTGGTGCAGAAGTTCTGTATGAGACGGCAAGAGAATTTATCCGTGATGCATTTAAGGATGAAAATGGATTAGACGGCTTAAAGAATAAAGTAATCTATGATCTGTACAGCGGTACGGGAACCATAGCCCAGATGCTTGCGCCGGTAGCGGAAAAAGTGATCGGTGTCGAGATCGTTCCGGAGGCAGTGGAAGCCGCAAAAGAAAATGCTGCCTTAAACGGATTGAATAACTGTGAATTTATCGCAGGAGATGTTTTAAAAGTCTTAGATGGCATCGTGGAAAAACCGGACTTTATCGTGCTTGATCCGCCGCGTGACGGTATCCACCCGAAAGCATTGGAGAAAATCATTTCTTACGGTGTTGACCGCATGGTCTATATTTCCTGTAAGCCGACCAGTCTTGCAAGGGATCTCGAAGTGCTGCAGGCACGCGGGTATGTGGTGAAACGCATTTGCTGCGTAGACATGTTTCCGTTCACGGGGAATATTGAAACCGTTTGTCTGCTTTCAAGGAAACCTTGATTTTCTGCGGTTTGTGGGATATTAAGGAGCGAAAATGGATGATATTTCCCGGCAGGAGCCTTTTGTATAAAGATAACGTGACTTATAAATTTTACTGATGTAATATTTACGCAAGTGCAGAAGGTAAAGAAGAAGCTGAGAGTGACTGTAAAAAAGTGATGGGCTTATCTCTGATATTTATTTTTGATAAGGAGATTTCAATGAAAAGAAAGGTAAAAATAGTCTCACTCATAATAGGAATAATTGTAGGATTGTTTCTTATTCTGTTGGGAAGTCTATGGTATGTAACAGAATGCAGGTGTACAGACATTAATACGCAGATATCACCGGATGAACGCTGTCAGCTTACGCTGCAGATGAAGGGAGAGCCGGAATGGCCGTTTGGAAGTACTTACGGACGGATTATTGTTAAATATGATGATAAAATTATAAAGAAACTTGAATTTGAAATACACGATGATGGAGCAAGGCTCGGAAAAGACAACTGGGAGGTTGTCTGGGGAGTGGCAGGTGTTCAGGTTACTTTGATGGGA
>CAYMCM010000137.1:0-2481 GCA_964388945.1 uncultured Roseburia sp. | reverse complement strand
ATCAATGCCGTTTTGTCTTAATACATATTCAAAGACCATTTCCGGCATGCCACCTGCCCGCAGCATAACTATGTAAATGTTCGGTCAGGGATTGCTGTCTGGTCGTTCGTGAAGTTTTTTGTTATGAAAAGTTTTTATAAGTGCCTCGATTTCCTTTTTTGTTTTTATGATCGTATAAGGTTTCAGAGAGTTATCACTTGGATTTATAATACCCATATCTATCATAAGTCCGATATAAGGAAGTACCGTTTTTTTTGATTTTGGAAAACCGGAATCTGTAAGTGCTTTGGATAAATATTTTGCTGAAGTGTAGCCTCGTTCTTCTTGATAGATCAGCTTCATCGTCTGGTAAATGATCTCGTTCTCACGACGATTCATTGTTAAAGCCGGACTGTATTTGATCAGAACGGATAAACCATATTTCAATTCGATTTCCGGAAATCCCTCTTCATCTACTTCGATGCGTTCAATTAAGATTTCAATGTCTTTGCGGTCAAGAACTCCCTTTTGAATAATCAGATCGATGATTTGAAGTGCATTTTGAAGTCTTTCCTTTACATCTTCATTCTCCAGACTGGTTTTGTTTAATTCCTGAAGTTTCATTTCAAAACCATGAATCTGAGATAGAAGATCCTGCTGTAAGGCATCATAAGTTTCCTTCACGATATCTTCATTGCCATGAGCATTGGATAAATCTCTGACTTTCTGTGTGAAAAGAACCTTTAGCTGAGCTTTTCGTTCGTTAATCTGTTTTTGAATCTCGGAACGTTTTTCTTCCACCGTTCTTTTTGCGGAATCAAAATCTTTCATATCGTAGGTGGCAATCACTTCACAGAGCGAATCACGGCAGAACTTGATATAGGTGATGGCATCACTCATCAGATCACCTTCTTCGATTAGATGAGACTTAGAACAATAACGTTTGCCTTTGGTATTATAAGTGGTACAGATATAATATTTCCGTTCTCCGTCGGATGTGGTTCTCTTGATCGGAGTTAAGCGGCTTCCACAGTCTTTACAAAAAAGGCAGCTTCCAAATGGATTTGGTATTGTGGAACCGATCCATCCGCCACGACTGCCGCGATAATTATTTTTTACACGTTTTTCTTTTATATCCTGTATCAGATCAAAAGAAGCCTTATCAATGATGGCCGGATGATGATTTTCAAAAATATACTGTTCCTCTTTGGGGATGCGCTTGTCTTTTCCATGAACCGTAGAACGGGCACGCTTTCGCAAACGAAGAGTGCCGATATAAAAATCATTATCCAGCATATCTTTCACCATAGAATCTGACCATGCCGTTACTATTTTTTGTTTCGTAACTTTGCCTTCGTTAAGTTCACGTTCATGGCGGACCATAGATGGAGTGGGCACTTTATTTTCAGTCAGATAGTTAGAGATCCGCCGATAGCCCAAGCCTTTCAGATAAAGGTCATAAACCAGTTTCACATATTCTGCTTCTTTTGGGATGATTTCGATTTTGGATTTGTCTTTTTGGTTTCTGTTATATCCAAAAGGAGGCTGTGTTATCAATATTCCTTCTTTTTGACGGGCTTCCAGAGCACGTTTGATTTTTCGGCTGATATCTTTTACATATTTTTCATTATACCACGTTGTGATGCCAATCGTGTCATCATCATCGGTTTTGGAATTATAATTCGTATCAACAACGATCAGTTCTTTTTGCCGCTCTTTAAAATCTTCCAAAAGAAGGAGTACCCTTGCATTGTGGCGTCCAACACGGGAAAGGTCTTTTACAAACACCCGGTCAATGTCTTTGTCTAAGTCATCCATCAACTGATTCAGTCCGGGTCTGTTAAAAATGTATCCGGATATACCATCATCTTCGTACCAGCGGTCGATAACCATGTTGCATTCTGCCGCAAATTGACGGATGATTAATTTCTGATTTTCGATAGAAACATAATTTCGTTTGTCATCATCTCTTGATAGACGTACATATCCAACATTCATAAATTCACTTCCTGCATATGAAATAGATTAATATGAATAATAAATGTATCAACTGCCAAAGCTGCAGTAATGATTTCGGATCACTGCCTTTAATCCATCGTGGATATCCTTATCTTTCTGCCCGTCCAGATATGTGACAACTCGAAATCCCAGTTTTCTATATCTTTCCCTTGCTGTTTCAAATGCTTTCTGTGATGAAAAATCATTTTTCCAAAGATAATAGGTTGGTTTACTCAAGTGTTACCACATCCTGCAATTCGCCGGAGCATTCTTGATTTAAGTGTATGAAATCCTGCTCTTATTGTTGCAAGTCCTATTTGCAGTTTTATGGAATGAGCCGGTGGCATCTTAAGGTCAAATGAAAAAGTAAATTCCACCTAATTCAATTTTGAACTGGTATTTTCGATTTTGAGCAACTTTTTTAAGTGAGGCTATATAAAAGTACCCTAAAAAGTGCTATAATCCGTTGTACCAAGTCTGTTTGTTTGCATGGCAAACAGACAG
>CAYMCM010000136.1:0-2522 GCA_964388945.1 uncultured Roseburia sp. | reverse complement strand
TTTCATCAAGCACAACTGTGATGTGGCTCATTCTCTTTTCGATTCTGTAAGCTCTACCCTGTGCTCTCGGTCTAACTCGTTTCATTGTAGGTCCTTTGTTTGCATAGCACTCTGCTACGTAAAGGTTCTCTGCATTCATTCCGTTGTTGTTTTCAGCGTTTGCGATTGCAGATTTTAATAATTTTTCAACAACACTTGAAGCGTATCTCGGATTGTAGGTCACAATTCCTAATGCTGTCTCAACGTCTTTGCCGCGGATCGCATCTAATACGAAGCAAGCTTTCTGAACTGACATTCTTGCAAAGGATAATTTTGCTGAAGGTCTTGTATCTTTTACTGCATTTCTTTCTCTCTTAATTTGGGATCTATGTCCTTTTGCCATGACGGAAACCTCCTTTCAAAAATACTGTTTATCTAACGCCTGATTTCTTTTCGTCTTTTCCATGGCCTCTGTAAGTTCTTGTTGCCACGAACTCACCGAGTTTGTGTCCGACCATATCTTCGGTAACATATACCGGAACATGTTTTCTGCCATCGTGAACTGCAATTGTATGTCCAACAAAGGATGGGAAAATTGTAGAACGACGTGACCATGTTTTAATAACAGATTTATCGCCACTTGCATTCATAGCGTCTACTTTCTTCAGTAAGCTTGCATCTGCAAATGGTCCTTTTTTCAGTGATCTTGCCATTGTCTTTCCTCCTAATTATTTGATAGCTCTACCGTCTCTTCTTCTTACGATCATCTTGTTAGAAGCTTTTTTCTTCTTACGTGTCTTAAGACCAAGAGCAGGTTTACCCCAAGGTGTGCATGGGCCCGGGCGTCCAACAGGTGCTTTTCCTTCACCACCACCGTGTGGATGGTCATTCGGGTTCATAACAGAACCACGAACAGTAGGTCTGATACCCATGTGACGTTTACGTCCGGCTTTACCAAGGTTAATGAGGTTGTGATCACCGTTTCCGATTACACCGATTGTTGCTCTGCATCCGAGCGGAACCATACGCATTTCTCCGGAAGGAAGTCTTAATGTTGCGTACTTTCCTTCTTTTGCCATGAGCTGTGCGCTCATACCAGCAGAACGAACGAGCTGTCCACCCTTGCCTACGTATAATTCGATATTGTGTACCTGTGTACCAACCGGAATGTTTTCAAGCGGTAAGCAGTTACCAACTTTTACTTCTGCTTCTGCACCACTCATAACAGTCATACCATCTGTAAGTCCCTGCGGAGCAAGGATATAAGATTTCTGTCCGTCTGCATAGCAGATCAGAGCGATGTTAGCTGTTCTGTTCGGATCGTATTCGATACCGATAACTTTTGCAGGGATACCATCCTTGCTGTTTCTCTTGAAATCGATAATTCTGTATTTCTGTCTGTTTCCACCGCCATGGTGTCTAACTGTGATTTTACCCTGATTGTTACGACCAGCGTTCTTCTTTAAAGAAACAACGAGTGATTTCTCCGGTGTTTTCTTTGTAATTTCAGAGAAATCAGAGCCAGTCATATTTCTTCTGGAAGGTGTATATGGGTTATATGTCTTAATTCCCATTTTCTTTCTCCTTTCATCATGCCTGATTTATTGTCGTACTTTTCTGTACATGGTTATAAGCTTCTGATTCTTACAGTCCTGCGAAGATTTCGATATCAGCGCTGTCTGCTGTAAGCTGAACAATTGCTTTCTTTGTCTTTGCAGTCTTTCCAACTTTCATGCCGCGTCTTTTTTTCTTTCCATCCATGTTCATGGTGTTTACGCTGGCAACTTTTGTTCCTTCGAACATTTTTTCAACTGCTTCTTTGATCATGGTCTTGTTTGCTTCCGGATGAACGAAAAATGTATATTTCTTTTCAGCCATGGCAGACATACTCTTCTCGGTTACTACCGGTTTGAGGATTACGTCATAATACTGAATGTTTGCCATTATGCATACACCTCCTCGATGGATTCTACAGCAGCCTTGGTAAGTACTACCGTGTTGTATTTCAATACATCATATACGTTGATCGTATTGATCTGAGTTGTCTTTACAGTCGGAATGTTCTTTGCGGACATTACAACTTTTTCATCATTCTCGTTTAATACTACGAGTGCTTTATCAAGATTTAAGTTCTTTAAAACTTCAGCAAATTTCTTTGTCTTGATCTCGTCGAACTTTAATTCATCAACAACGATAAGTTTGTTTTCCTGAACTCTTGATGTAAGTGCAGATTTAAGAGCTGCTCTCTTTTCTTTGCGGTTCATCTTGAAAGAATAATCTCTCGGAGTCGGAGCGAATACTACGCCACCGCCAGTCCACTGCGGAGCTCTTGTTGAACCCTGTCTTGCATGACCGGTTCCTTTCTGTCTCCATGGTTTTCTACCGCCGCCGCGAACTTCAGAACGTGTTTTTGCTTTCTGTGTTCCCTGACGATTATTTGCAAGCTGCTGAACAACAGCCATGTGTACTAAGTGCTCATTGATCTTTGCACCAAATACCGCATCGTTTAATTCTATTGTTCCAACTTCTTTACCTTCCATATT
>CAYMCM010000135.1:0-2531 GCA_964388945.1 uncultured Roseburia sp. | reverse complement strand
CAAGAGAGAATTCCACCGCATAAGCAGGCGGTGGAATTTAAAATTTCATTTTAGGAAGAAAGTTTTAAGAAAAGGAGATAATGACAAATTTCCGGAAATATGCTAAAATAAATTAGTATGGAAAAAAATATGCGAAAAAATTGATAGATAAAAGTTATTAAAGTACAGATAAGAGGAGGCTTTCAATATGTCGTTATTGGAATCGATATTCATGGGGATTATTCAGGGATTGACAGAGTTTCTTCCAGTCAGCAGCTCTGGTCATCTTGCAATCTTTAAAGCGTTATTTCATATAGAAGAACCGGGTCTGTTGTTTGATGTGCTTCTTCATATAGGTACATTGATCGCAGTGTTTATCGTATATTTTCGGGATCTGTGGCGTATGATCGCAGAGTTCTTTCTTATGATACGTGATTTTTTTAGCAATGTGGTTATATTTTTCCGGAACCGTTTCGGAGAGGAAAAGGAGGGATACATCCGTCTTGTCTCCAACGGTTATCGGAAAATGGATCTGCTCATTATCATGGCTACGATACCGACCGGGATTATCGGGATTGTCAATTCTGATTTTGTAGAGATGGCATCGGAGCTGCTTATTGTACCGGGGATCTGTCTGATCATTACAGGTATTTTGCTTATTGTCGCAGACCACACAAAGGGAGGAAGTAAGACGCCGAAGAACGTTACTTATTCGAATGCGTTTATTATTGGAATCTGTCAGGGCATTGCGACATTGCCGGGGATTTCGAGGTCGGGAACCACGATCACTGCGTGTCTTGTCAGTGGTTTCAACCGAAAATTTGCGGTGAAATTTTCCTTTATTTTATCCATACCGGCTATTTTGGGTTCACTTGTGTTTGAATTAAAGGATATTGATCTGTCACTGATCACCTCAGCGGATCTGGTCAATTATCTGGCAGGCATGGTAGTGGCAGGTGTCGTAGGTTTTATCTGTATTAAGATGATGTTGTTAGTAGTCCGTGAAAAGAAGTTTACCGGATTTGCGATATACTGCTTTATCATTGGAGCGATCTCTGTTGGAACCTATTTTTATATGGCATAAATAATAATCACGAAAGTAATTGGAGGCAGATGAGATATGGCATCGGGAACCGGAAAAAGATCAACGAAGCGGAAGAGTTCCGGACGCAGGAGTAAAAAGAAACAGCAGGAAGAATTTCGGAATGAAGTCATTTTGTGGATCGCACTTGCTGTTGCGATCATTTTATTCGTGAGCAACCTTGGATTTGGCGGTGTTGTGGGTGGAATTGTCAGTGACTTCTTTTTTGGAGTATTTGGACTGTTGTCGTATATTGTTCCCATTTTGTTGTTTGTGGGAACTGCGTTTCTTATTTCCAATAAGAAAAATCAGATCGCAGGCATTAAATTCTTTTCGGGAATTATGCTTGCTGTCTTTTTGTGTCTTTTTTTCCAGTTGATTCTGGATAAAGAAGATGTGTATTCAGCAAAGGCGGCGTTTCTTTATGCCAAAACCAATAAGTCCGGCGGCGGTTTTATTGGTGGATTGCTTGAGGCATTGCTCTGTCCAAATATCGGACTGATCGGTACATATGTGACGGATATTGTAGTTTTAATCATCAGTTTTGTACTGCTTACGGAGAAATCCCTGCTTTCTCCGGTGAAAAGAAGCGGACAGGTCATTTATGACAATGCCAGAGAGGATGCGGCAAGACGCCGAGAGGTGCATGAGCGCAGACGAGAAGAGCAGAGGGAACGGAGAGAGATATTAAAGGAACAGCAGCGGGAAGAAAAGGCGCGCCGTATGGATAAAAAGGCAGTCGGTGTTGCAGTGGACACCAGGGTGCTCCCGAAAAAAGCTGCCGCAGGATCGGATGAGGTAAACGAGATAAGAATTGACGATTATCCGGATTTCCCGGAAGTAAAGAGAGAGGAACATATTCCGCTTGTCTCTGCGCAGAAGGCAGAAAGTGAAAAGATGAGAGAACTGATCGAAAGAGCCGAGGCGGATGCGGCGATTTCGGCAGAAATAACACAAAAAGAATCGGAGAAAGATGCGTTTGCGCATATGACCATCTCTTACGAAGAGTCGGCGGAAGCAACCCCGGAACTGCAAGAACCGATGGCAGACAATGGCTTTGGGCAGGAGATCCGGCCGGAATATGCAGATGCATTTCCATATGAAGAAATCCCGGAAGAAACATTTGTACCGGAGGAGACAGCTGAAGAGCCTGTTTATGATGCGGCACCGGTGGCGGAACATAAAAATCCAAAACAGTCCGCGGAAGAGATAAGCGAGAATGTGGAAAAGATCGAACAGGAGATTTTAGCGAAACCGGTTGAGAAAAAATATGTATTTCCTCCAGTGTCCCTCTTAAAATGTGGGGATAAAACTGCGGCCGGAGATTCGAAGGCATATTTACAGGAAACAGCAATGAAGCTGCAGCAGACGCTCAAAAATTTCGGTGTCAATGTGACAATCACGAATGTGAGCTGTGGACCGACGGTCACCCGCTACGAACTGCAGCCGGAGATGGGGGTAAAGGTCAGCA
>CAYMCM010000134.1:0-2546 GCA_964388945.1 uncultured Roseburia sp. | reverse complement strand
GTAATAACAGATATAAAAAATAATCCCATATCCTAGTGCTTTTACTTATAAAAAAGCACAAACGTGCCAGAAAAAAGCATATTAAAAAAGCTCCACCCAAATAATATGGTATATAAAAAACAAATGCCCAATTACCTGCCGCCCAAGTTAGATAATATCGTTGCCACCATAAGCACATTAGTACAAGCATTATTCCATATGTAACAATCAATAATATACTTGATAATCTTCTCATACTATTTTACTATGCTGGTTCAGAAATTATCAGATTATTTATTTTTGCTTCAAATGACTGTGCTAATATTTCTCCATATTCATCTGCTGTGAAATTTCCGAATACCTTTTCAAAAGCAAATGAAAATGGTTGCACATTTTCACTTGTGAATTTGTAAACAACAGCATAAAGGCTATCTTCTGCAAATTCTGATAACAGTTTCTGTTTGAAAATACTGTAGCGATGCTGATATTTTTTACTTCCAAAATAATAATCGTTGATTGCTTCATATATCTTTACCTTTGAAAAATCATAGCTGCGAGCTATATTATATGAATCAATATCCTGGTAAAAATCTTCCAGTCCGAATCCGGAACCAGCTATCTCCTCTCCGGAACCATTGAAAAAGTGATACCCTTCTAATGTTTCTGACGTTGCGCCAATAAAATTGCACAAATCCGTCATATTAAAATAATTATATCCATTATTTTGGGATCTTTCTACTACTGCTGCCATTTGCATTATATCGCCTGCCCATCCAGCAAAAGCATCCACATTTCTTTCCAGTGTATCAATGTATAAGGACATGGTTCCGGATATACATGCATTCATGGTAGCAGCAAAGTGTGCAACACCTATTTCAAAGTGGTCATCCGGATTAACTATAGTCAGTGTCTCTGGTACAATCTTGGAACAGCTTTCCTCTGCAAGTTGAACAAATGCACTGTCTCGTGCCCCTGCAATTGTAGCCCACATAATTCCAAGTTTGTCTATGCTATCAATATCTGTTATGTCATAGTCCACATCAGATGAATAATCATATGCCGATGACCGAAGATATTGTAAAGCAAGTTCATTTGCATTGAATACACTGGCATAAATGCCTGTTACTGGAGAAGACAAACTTTCCAAATATTCATATGCCAGCTCATAAATCAGCTGAAACGGCTTTATAATTTCCTCAATTTCCATTTCAGACAATGAATTGTCATCTAAATCATAAGTAACAAATTCTGTTGGTGAAACAGCTGTGCTTCTAGAAGAAGCAATACATTTATCAATACCGATTCCTCCAGTGGTTGTTTCAACAATCTGATCATACGCCCAATTAGAAGGTATCGCTACACCGATATTGCCCGTATAGCTGCTGGACATATCTGCCACAAAACTACGCGTAATCAATCCATATGATTTCAGCTTTTTACACACCGCTCTTGGGGCATAGGCTCCTACCTTATAGCTCGATCCAATCACCTCACGAATTCCTCTGAAATACGGGATAATGTTGGAAGTAATATCGGCCATTAACGCATCATAATCTACTGCAAAATAAATCGTAGCACTGGAAGGAAATCCAAACTTTTGAGCAGCGTATTTTGCCTTATATGCGTCTTTTTGTCCTTGATATCTGGTAAAGTAAGAAGCTTCGCCTCCATAAGTCTGATAAATTGGAAAGACCTTCAGACCGGCTTCTTTGATAATTTCCAATTCTTCAGCTGTCATTTTTTTATCCAAAGTACTGCCTTCCACATTGGTCAGATAACGGCCTACTTCCTGATATCCTGCATTTACAAAGTTTGTTGCGGTTGTCTCTGTCAATCTTGTTGAAGTATCAAATGCGGTTACAGTCCTTGAAGTATTTCCATAGCTGACAAGTAATGAAGCCCATGTATTTTTCCCAGCAATACCATCAGCTCCTAATTCCATTAGTTCCTGAAATTCTGTGACAGCAGTTTTGGTACTGGTGTCAAAAGTACCTTCTAAATTATCAGCATAAAATCCGTTCACCGCTAATGCCCATTGTAAAAGTCTTTTTGAATTGGTATAGCCGCTTTTATTGATTGATAAGGTTGGTGCAGCATTCAATGTTCCAGAACCCCATATTCCATCAACAGTTGTTCCCCATTCAATCTGACACGCTTTAATCAAATTTCGATGTGATTTTCTTTCCCATTCTCCATTTGGAGCAATTAGGCCAAGTTGACTTCCATAATATTTATTTAAGCCAATCTGAACATTGTGTTTATAAGTCAATTCCGTATCATTGGTATCTGCGAATGCGTATCCATCCGTATTCATAATTCCTTGTAAAATATACGGAGTAACAATTCCATCTTCATCAATTCCAGCATCTGCTTGAAATTCTTTTACTGCTGATGTAGTATTAGAGCCAAAAATACCAGTAAATCCGCCAGGATTATATCCTTTGCACCAAAAAGAGCCCTGCAAAATGTAAATAAGATTACTTTCTGTTGCATCCGAAACATCCACCACTTCCTGTAAAGTAGGACATGCAGAAAGTGTTCCAGAGCCAAAGTTACCATCTGCAGTC
>CAYMCM010000133.1:0-2639 GCA_964388945.1 uncultured Roseburia sp. | reverse complement strand
ACAGGTTGCCTGCACGTTTTCGTTCCAAGGCACCAGTTTTGACAGTCCCTCATCAGACATAATGGTTCCGGGAAGCTGTTCCAGCAGATAGTTTAAATATTTATAGATGTTCAGGTTATGTGCCTTGGCCATCTCAACCATTGTATAGACCATGGAGCTTGCATTTGCTCCTTTGGGGCTATCACTAAATAACCAGTTGCGGCGTCCAACCGTAAATGGTCTGATGGAATTCTCACTGAGATTGTTTGAAAAGCTACACCGCCCATCTTCTAGATAGGTCATAAACTCATCTTTATGATTTTGGGCATAGTTCACCGCTTTCTCAAAGCGTGTTCCTTTCTTTGGACACTGCTGTGAGATCCACTTCCAGAATGCATCCAGTACCGGCTTTTCTTTTTCAAGCCGATAGGTGTATCTCTGCTCGGGAGTCTGTTTTCTGGCGGCTGAATATCTTTCATGTTCAAACAGTCGGTTGATATACTGTACTCCCTGTGCAGCCGGATTACTGTAATCTAGCTCTTTGCCTTTGGGAACTGCCTCCACAAAGTATCTGCGAAGATGTGCAAAGCAGCAACACCTCTTAATGCCTGGCAGGTTGTTATATCCCTGGTAGCAATCCGTTTCCAGATATCCCTGAAAACCTTTCAGGAATTCCAACGCATTAAACTTGGCGCGGGTTTCCGTATACTTGTAGAGAATTATGGGTGGTAACCCGTCTTCTCCTGAACGGAACAGCCACATGAACGAATCCGTCTCTGCTTTTCGTTCTGCTTCATGCAGTACCTGAATTCTGGTTTCATCAGCCATCAGGAATTGTCGCTTTAACAGTTCCCGGTGAAGATAGTCATAAAACGGTGCAAAATACTGTGATGCACAATAGATTATCCAGTTTGCCATGGTTGCCCTGTTAAGTAATACGCCCATTTGATTCCAGTCCTGTTCCTGACGGTACAGGGGCATGGAGTTGGCATACTTTTGATACATAACCCAGGCTACCACAGAGGTGGACGCATAACTGTGTGGGATCAGAGCTTCGGGAGCATTGGCTTTCACAAACTGAATAGCCTTTTCCATCGCAGATGCTTCAGAGCAAACCGGACACTTGGCGGTTTCCACATAGATGTTTACGACTTCGCCCTTTGCAGGAGTGAAGCGGAATTCTCTTCGTACGAATTGCTTACCGATTACTTCCAGCTGGGCACCGCAATCAGAACAATGCTTCTGTTTATCAGAGAGTGGTATGATTTCATCCCTGGATGGAACACCCTTAAAGATATCAGACTGTTTGCTTTTGGCCTTTCTTGTGTGTTCTTTCACGGGGATGGCTTCAGCAATATCTGACTCATCGGCAGGAACCGCTTCCTGTTCCGCTTCATCGAAAAGGGTATACTGTCCTTCCAGTGTTTTGGTTTTCTCGCTGGAAGTGCCAAAAAGCTTGTTTGTAAGATAATCAATCTTTTCCGTCATGATACGCATCTGCTCCTGATTGGATGCAACGGTTTCCCTTAAGGAAAGGATGATTTCATTCTGGCTTTTGATGGTCATATTCAGTTGACTGATAGTGTCCTTATACTCGATGAGTCGGGCATCTTTTTCGTTCTTTGCCATCGGTTTTCCACTCCTCTTTAGATAGCTTTATTTTACCATGAAAGGTATCTAAAGAGAAGCAGAAAACGCCATATTTTCGGGCTTTTTGGCAACTTGTGGATAAATATTTACAGCAGAATAGTTTCGCTGTTTATATGGAAAGGTTATCCACATTTTCCGGCACTTTGAAGGCCTTTGGCTGTTCAATTTCCAGTCCGGACATGAGCCAGTCGAATTGCTGCCAGGTAAGTGTTCTTACTTCCTCAGAATTCCTTGGCCAGCGAAAACGCCCCTGAGCTTCCATTCTTTTGTAAAGGAGTAGAAATCCATCTCCTTCCCAAAGCAAAGCCTTTAATCGATCACAGCGTTTGCCGCAGAACAGATACAATGCCCGCTGTCTCGGGTCCATGCGGAGCCGTTCCTGCACAATGGCACAGAGACCATCAATGGATCGCCGCATATCAGTATAGCCGCAGACAATGTAAATCTCATCTGCGACCGAAATATCGCCTAACATGAAAACTCCCTTAAAATGTGGAGTGTCTGGCGGAGCAGCACCGGATCTGTTCCGTTTGGTATACGTAGAATCGTTCCGGCAATGGATAACTCCATGGAATTGTCTGATATCCGACATTGTTCCGTTTCCTGAAAAGATGGAATTACATTGTCCGTCACCTTGGAAGGTGAAGATAATTCAATTTTTACTACTTCCTGTCGGCATGGTGCATGATGACCTGCTGCATTAGGAAGTTCTAGACATCCTTTTTGCCGAAGACGCTTTACCCAGTTGTAAAAAGTGCCTGGTTTAATATCATGCTGTAGGCACCATTCGTAGTCAGTAAGACCGCTGGCACGGCATTCCATAATCAGTCGGTATTGTTCATCTGCAGGGATTCGGGTTGCTCTCATAATCTAGCCTCCAATAGTAGAGTAAAACGCTCGCATTTTTGCTAGCCTGTCAATACAGAATAGAGTAAAATGCTTGCATTTCCTATTATCATTATGAGGCTGGATAGATACGGAGTCACTACGTCGTTATATTTTGCGCTTAC
>CAYMCM010000132.1:0-2640 GCA_964388945.1 uncultured Roseburia sp. | reverse complement strand
GCATTTGGCAGGACGATCGCTGCGGGAGAGCTGGAAAAGATATTTTTCACATTGTTTCCGGCAATGGTAAAAGAGGTGTTCTGTTATGCCAATACGGATAAACGGAAATTAAAACGGGCAGTGGATCTTGCCGATGACCAGCAAAAGATCAGAGAAGAACTTGCCGAAAAGAAACTTGTGGCATTTGTGGCGGATGGGGCGGTTCTGCCGAGGGAGAGCGGCGTTTCGGATCTGCCGTTAAAAAAAGCGGTGCCGTTTGCCTCACCGGATGATCTTGCGGTTACGCTTACCCTGCCGCATGCAGGAACGGTGCGCGGTATGGGGATCAAAGAAGGTGTGACGCTTATCGCAGGCGGTGGTTATCATGGAAAGTCAACACTTCTAAAAGCAATTCAGAATGGCGTATATGATCATATCGCAGGAGATGGCAGAGAATATGTTATCACAGATGCTTCTGCGGTGAAACTGCGCGCGGAGGAGGGCAGGTGCATTCACGATGAGGATATTTCAATGTTCATCAATAACCTTCCAAACAAGGCAGATACCGGACATTTTGTCACGGAAAATGCGAGCGGCAGTACGTCGCAGGCGGCGCAGACAGTTGAGGCGATCGAGAGTGGGGCAAAAGTTCTTCTGATCGATGAGGACACTTCGGCAACAAACTTTATGGTGCGTGACCATAAGATGGCAATGCTCGTGGCAGCGGAGAAAGAGCCGATTACGCCGTATCTTAGCTGTGTGCGCAGTTTGTATGAGGATTACGGCATCTCAACCGTTCTGGTAGTCGGAAGCTCTGGCGCATATCTGTCCGCGGCAGACTGCGTGATCCAGATGGATGAGTATGAGGTGAAAAATGTGACTGGGCGTGCAAAGGAGATCGCAGATCTTTATGAGGGAATCCGGGTAAAACGAAAAGAATGTCTGCACCATAAGATTGCGAAAAAACAGGTTGAAAAAGTGCGTGCGTTTGGAAAGGAAAGTGTTTCCTTTGATAAGGAAGAAGTGATCCTGCGGGATTTAGAACAGTTGATGGATGAGGGACAGGTGGCTGCGATCGCATATCTGGTGCAGTATGCGCTTACGCATTATGCAGATGACAGAAAAAATGCATGGGAGCTGACGGAACTTTTGTATCAGCAGATGGAGCAAAAAGGCTTTGCTTCGGTGATACCGATTTATTACGGAGCAGGTGCTCCGGTGATGCCGCGGAAGCAGGAGGTGCTTGCGGCACTGCTTCGATATCGCGGGATATAAGCAAAGCGTTCAACTTATCTTTTTTGTGCAGAAAATTATAGCAGGACACCAAAAAGGAGCGTCACACGGATAAATTCGTGCGCCGCTCCTTTTTGATGCAAAATTTTTTAGTTTAAGACTCCTCTTTTCCGACGGAAGGGAAAAGATCGGATTTTTTCAAAACCGGATAAAGTGCCATATAGACGAAAACGGAAACGATAACGGAAAGAACCGCGTTGATGGAAGTGGCGGCGATATTCCAGGTTAAGACTACTTCAGCGGCGGTTTTGCCGAGCAGTATGCGTTTGTAAAAATAGCCGAACAGCGGATCAAAGATGACATTGAATCCAAGTCCGCAGACGGATGCGAGTAATGTCCATTTAAAGATCTTTTTCCGGTCGTTTGTTTTTGTGATTCTGCCGCAGCGGTGTGCAATGATCCCGGTGATCAGACCGATACAGAATTTTAAAATAAAAGTCTTTGGAGCATAGATGATGTATACCGGATCAAAAAGGTCACCGATCGTCATTCCGATCGCACCGCCAAGTCCGCCGAGGACGCCGCCGAGTAAAAGGGCACCAAGAACACAGACTGCATTTCCGAGGTGGATCGAAGTGGCATCTCCGCCCGGAAGAGTGATCCTGATCTGTAAAAAGGTGAATACAACGTAGGATAAGGCTGCCATGAGCGCAGTCATTACCATTTTCAGCAGTTTTTCGTTTCTCATAATAAAATCCTCTTTTCTTTTCGTAAATCTCTATGAGTATATGAGATTAGTGGATTGAAGAAAATAACCAGTTTGGTAAATTTTGACCATACCAGTTTGATTATCTGATGGTTTCAGAAGCATTTTTTGCAAAGTCGGTGCGGACCAGTGCGGCGTAATCCGGCTTTTTCGAAAGTTCTCCGGCTTCGGATAAGATCGTAAGGAGAAGATCATAGCTTTCTTCGGAAAAAATGAGGTCATTTTTCCAGGTGTCCTGTGTCTGATAGCGTGAGATGATTGCAGAAAGTGTATCGGAATCGGTGTCCGGAAACTGTGGTGCAATCGCAGATGCGATTTCTTCCGGGGAATGTGTACAAGTATAGTTTATACCTTTTTGCAGTGCGTTGGTAAAGGACTGAACCGTATCCGGATTTCCGTTTAAATAACTTTTTTTCGCAGAAAATGCAGTGTAGGGCACATAGCCGGAAGCTACACCAAGAGAAGTGACAACGTAACCGGAGCCTTCTTTTTCCAATGCAGTTGCAGACGGTTCAAATTCCACGGTGTAATCACCGTTTCCGCCGGAAAATGCGGCAGCAGTAGAGCCGAAGTCGATACTCTGGTCAATGTTAAGGTCTGCGGCAGGATCAATGCCGTTTTGTCTTAATACATATTCAAAGACCATTTCCGGCATGCCACCT
>CAYMCM010000131.1:0-2646 GCA_964388945.1 uncultured Roseburia sp. | reverse complement strand
CTGCATCTCCTGCGTAAGCGTTCAGCCGCTCTTCTGATATTTATCATAGAAATTCGATACATGGCGGACTTTTCTCTGCTTAAAGATCTCATATTTCTCAAACATACTCTGGTACATCGGATTTCCGGCAAGTACCTTCCTGATATCTTTTGAGAACGGACAATACGTAAATACAATCTCCCTTGCCACTTTATTCAAACGGCAGCTGCCCTTTGCCTCATATTTGATCCAGCACTGATAATCTTTAACAAACACCTCTCGGTAATTATTTTTCGCCTTGACCAACGCATTTTTTATCTTTTCTTTGGTTTCCGCAGACAAGTCATGATTCTTTCGGTAAAACTGCATATAATCACAGTATTCCGACGTCAGTGAGCGCTCTGTAACATCATTCCAACGCATACCCTGAATCTTACGGCACATTTCCCAACGGTATCTTCCAGAAAGTTCGATCATCATATCTCTCGGTTCTACCACTGTAAGGATCGGTATAATGAAGCGCGCCGGCGTATCTCTTCTGCTTCCTGCTGTTTCCTGCCACATCATCGATCTGCTTCCTGCATTCGGCATCAAAATGATATACGGAAGAATCTCTTTTTGCAATGTCTCTTTCGTAATACCATGATCCGGATCAGAAAAAACAATCTCATGATAAAACAGGGAATAATCTACTGAACGCAGATAGTCCAATGCATCATTTAATCTATCCACCGTGATCAGCATACTCGTTGGCGAATTGATGAGGTCTTCCTCACACAAAACCGGCTGAAATGTTGCAAATTTTCCATATGTCGCACGGTTGGTTGACTTAAACATATTGTCCATCTCGTAAATTGTTTTATTCCAATTATCATCCAAAAATGCCTTTTCCTGCGCCGCTGTAATCTCTCCCATACGCTTCTGCTCCCGCAGATATCCGACATAATCCAGGTCAAATTCATTCTTAGACGGTTCGTTTTCGCCTGCATAAATGCTCTTCAGCCATTCATAAGCGGTATAAACGTTCGTAGATTTACATTTCTCCTCGATCGTTTCCGCAAGATCATACAATTCACTGACATTATCTTCTCCCGCCAGCGAAACATCCATAAATCCAAAATTTAAAAACATTTTTATGATTGTCGGTACATCACTCTGCTTGAGGCTCTTTTTAAACGTACGCATATATACATCATAAAACATCTTCGTAATATCCCTGCGCAGCTTTCTTACCTCATCGGATGTAGAATACATATCCGGCAGCTCACGATATTCCTCGATCAGCATCACTGCACGTTTAATCTTCTCTTCATCATAAGAAGCATATTTCAAAATATAAGTCAGCCACTCATCTCCCATCGGCGGTTCTTCTATTTCAACTTCTTTTTCTTCTTTTTTGGCTTCTGAAATTTCTTCAGCTGCTTTCGAGAAATCATAACTCTCAAATTCTGCAAAACGTGTCTCGATCAATTCTTTATCATACACTCTGCATGCCTTCGCAAATTCCACAATCGTCATGATCTTCTTCTGAAAAAGAGCCAGATCCATCCCCTGTGCAGCCGCCCGCTTCGTCAGATCAAAATACAACGCAAACAAATCATTCCTCTGATCATTTAAAAGCATATCCTGATTATCTAACAGATACTGATACATCTCCTCAACCAACGGTACACTCTGATTCATACATTCACCTGCATGAATGATCTCCCCTATGATCAACGCCTGATCCTTTCCATAAAATGCATCCATAATGGCTTTCGGCATTTTACTTAAACTGGCAAAATAATCAATCTTACTTTTTCTCACTTTTTTTTCAAGTAAAAGCGGTTCAAAGTAATCCATCTTCGAAAACGGTTTTTCTTCTATCTTCAGTTTTTCGCAGATAATCCTGTACTGACGATATAACTCGCTCGTAAACGTATAAAACTTATGGCATAATGTCCAATATTCTGCATAACGGTGCAGTGCCATATTTGCTCCTCGAACTGCGGACATCAAAAAAACAACCGCATTCCTGGGCTGTGCCTCAAAAATCTTCTTTAAATCTTCTTCATCTTCATACTGATAAGAGTAAATGACACAATCTTCATTGGTCACATAATCGCATGCAAAAACCCCAGTCGTTCCCTCCGCAAGACCGATCATATGTCCCTTTTCAATCACAAATTTTTGATTGCTTAAAACTTGCAGTACACTTCCCTGCACGATCCAGTAGAGTTCTGTCACTTTATCTCCGCTCTTGATAAAATGTTTCCCTTTTTCAATATTTACGACTGCCATTCTCCGCCTCCACTAAAATGATTATTTCTCTATAACGATTTGCACATTTCTGACTGCAAATTATCCAAAAATTGCCATTTCACATGTTCATTGTCTATTCTATATTTTATCACAGCTCTACTATGCTTGCAATTTTTATCTTGGTTTTCCGATATTTTTCCGTAATTTTTGCAATAAAAAAATCGAGAACATTGATTTTCTCAATGCTCCCGACCTCTTATACCGTGCGTGAGAAGATTCGAACTCCCGACACCTTGGTCCGTAGCCAAGTGCTCTATCCAGCTGAGCTACACGCACATATGCATTTCCTGATACTAAAGTATCAAATGCCCGCGACCGGAATCGAACCGGTACTGTGTCACCACAACAGGATTTTAAGTCCTGCGC
>CAYMCM010000130.1:0-2829 GCA_964388945.1 uncultured Roseburia sp. | reverse complement strand
TCAAAGAAAGTGGCAAAAGAGGAGATGGAATTTGAGAAAGATCCGGAATCCATGAGCCAGAAAGAATTGGAAAAACTGATAAAAGATGTGACTAAGAAGATGCAGAAAGCGGCGGCAGAACTCGATTTCGAGACGGCGGCAGAGCTGCGTGATAAGATGATAAACTTAAAGAAAATGTATGAAGAAACCAAAAAGCAGTGAGGTAGAACATGGCAGCAAAGGAACGGAAATATATAAAAATACGCGGGGCAAAAGAACATAATTTAAAAGAGATCAATGTGGACATTCCAAGAGATGAGTTCGTGGTTTTAACCGGGCTTTCCGGTTCGGGAAAATCATCCCTTGCATTTGATACGATCTATGCGGAGGGACAGAGGCGCTATATGGAGTCTTTGTCTTCCTATGCAAGACAGTTCTTAGGACAGATGGAAAAGCCAAACGTGGAAAAGATTGAGGGACTTTCTCCTGCAATTTCGATCGATCAGAAATCGACGAACCGGAACCCGCGTTCTACGGTTGGAACGGTTACGGAGATCTACGATTATTTTCGACTGCTCTATGCGCGTATCGGAATCCCGCATTGTCCGAAATGCGGCAGAGAGATACGAAAGCAGACTGTGGATCAGATGGTGGATCAGATCATGACGATGCCGGAAGGAACCAAGATACAGCTTTTGGCACCGGTGGTACGCGGCAGAAAAGGAGAGCACCAGAAGCTGTTAGAGCGTGCAAAGCGAAGCGGATATGTGCGCGTACAGGTGGATGGCAGTATCTATGAGCTGACAGAAGAGATCAAATTGGACAAGAACAAAAAGCATAACATCGAGATCGTGGTGGATCGTCTGGTCGTAAAACCGGGGATTGAAAAGAGACTGACAGATTCGATCGAGAATGTCTTGAATCTGGCGGAAGGTCTTATGACAGTGGATGTTATTGGCGGGGAACCGGTGCAGTTTTCACAGAGCTTTTCCTGCCCGGATTGCGGGATCAGCATTGATGAGATCGAACCGCGAAGCTTTTCGTTTAATAATCCGTTTGGTGCCTGCCCAGAGTGCTATGGTCTGGGGTATAAGATGGAATTTGATGAAGATCTGATGATTCCGGACAAGAGGCTTAGTCTTGCGGAGGGTGCAATCCAGGTTATGGGATGGCAGTCATCTTCAGATCCGTCCAGCTATACGTATGCTACCTTAAAAGCTTTGTCAAAAGAATACGGATTTTCATTGGATACGCCGTATCAGGAATTGCCGGAAGATATCCGTCATATGCTGATCTATGGAACAGACGGCAGGATGGTCAAGGTGCATTATCGAGGTCAACGCGGAGAAGGCGTGTATGATGTGGCGTTTGAGGGGCTGATCCAGAATGTGAACCGGCGTTACCGGGAGACGGGATCGGACACGATCAAGCAGCAGTATGAGGAGTTTATGCGTATTACGCCGTGTAAATGCTGTGGCGGTCAGCGACTGAAAAAAGATGCGCTTGCGGTTACGGTCGCAGATAAAAACATCTACGAAGTGACATCCATGTCGATCCGGAAACTGCAGGGATTTTTAAATGATATGCAGCTTTCGAAGCAGCAGCTTCTGATCGGAGAGCAGGTGATCAAAGAGATCAAAGCAAGAGTTGGATTTCTGGTGAATGTCGGATTGGATTACCTGACGCTTGCCCGTGCGACCGGCACACTTTCCGGAGGCGAGGCACAGCGTATCCGTCTGGCAACACAGATCGGTTCCGGACTGGTTGGAGTGGCGTATATTCTGGATGAGCCGAGCATCGGACTGCATCAGCGTGATAACGATAAGCTGCTTACAGCCTTAAAACACCTAAAAGATCTCGGAAATACGCTGATCGTGGTGGAACATGATGAGGATACCATGCGCGCAGCAGATTTTATTGTGGATATCGGACCGGGCGCGGGCGAGCATGGTGGAGAAGTGGTTGCGGTCGGAAATGCAGAAGAGATCATGAAAAACGAAAAATCACTGACCGGAGCATATTTAAGCGGCAGAATTCAGATCCCAGTGCCGGAAATCCGCAGAAAACCGACCGGATTTCTGACGATAAAAGGAGCAAAGGAAAATAACCTGAAAAATATTGATGTAAAGATTCCGCTCGGAGTTATGACCTGCATCACAGGTGTGTCCGGTTCCGGAAAGAGTTCACTGACCAATGAGATCCTTTATAATCATCTGGCGAGAGATTTGAACCGTGCCAGAGTTATTCCGGGGAAACATGATGATATCATCGGATTGGAGCAGCTTGATAAGGTGATCGATATTGACCAGTCCCCGATCGGTAGAACCCCGCGTTCCAATCCGGCAACCTATACAGGTGTGTTCGATATGATTCGTGATCTGTTTGCAGCAACACCGGACGCAAAGGCGCGGGGCTATAAAAAGGGACGTTTTAGTTTTAACGTAAAAGGCGGCCGCTGCGAGGCGTGTGCCGGAGATGGAATCTTAAAGATCGAGATGCATTTCCTGCCGGATGTTTATGTTCCGTGTGAGGTATGCGGCGGAAAACGGTATAATAGAGAGACACTCGAAGTAAAATACAAAGGAAAGAGTATTTATGATGTACTTGATATGACGGTCGAGGAAGCGCTTACATTCTTTGAAAATGTACCGTCCATACACCGCAAGATACAGACGCTTTATGATGTGGGATTGTCCTATATCCGGCTTGGTCAGCCGTCTACTGAGTTATCTGGTGGTGAGGCACAGCGTATCAAGCTTGCGACCGAGCTGAGCAGGCGCGGAACCGGAAAGACCATCTATATTCTGGATGAGCCGACGACCGGACTGCATTTTGCGGATGTGCACAAGC
>CAYMCM010000129.1:0-2834 GCA_964388945.1 uncultured Roseburia sp. | reverse complement strand
ATAAGATGTATGATAAAATCGAGGATACAGAAAATCTGTTGATTACAGCCAGAGCGAAGAAGATGACCATAGAAGCAGAGAAACTGACTGGAGATAATATCTACCGGGTGCTGATCTATTTTGAAAAATTATATGGCGTGATGGATGAACTGGAAAAGCGGCAGATCATGGAATCCCTGATCTCAGAAATTCAAGTTTATGAAGAACGTAAGGAAAATGGTCAGTGGCTTAAATCTATCAAGTTCAAACTTCCGATTATCGAAGAAGATATGGAATTGAGTTTGGACAACGATGCACATATGGAGACGGTTGTTCTCTTGTCCCAACAAAAACCGGATGATGTAATTGAGGTTGAGATAGAGTTAGATGAGTTGGATTTGACTTCAGCGGAAAGTAAGGCGGCTTATAAGGAAATTCAGGAGTATGTGCTGAAAGAGCATGGGCTGAAGGTCTCTAATTTGTATATTTCACAGGTAAAAAGAAAATGTGGAATAGCGGTTGGGGAGAATTATAACTTGTCTAAGTCGGAGGATAGCAGACAGCCTCAATGTCCGGTGGAGAAGGAAAAGGCGATAATGGATGCGTTGGAGCATTTTGGGATGATTTAGAGAGGTGAGCACATGGCATTAAACTATACGGTATATCAGTATGATGGCAGCAGGAATGCAGTTATTATGACAGATATGGATGGTAAGGAACTTACAATTGACTGTGATAAGGCAGAGGCGCAGGTTGTATTTGATGAGCCTGAGGATGCAGGGATTCTTGCCAGACTTGCAAGGAAAGAGCCAGCAAGTTATGTGAGTATTGCAATGCGCCCGGGCGGATTGCAGGATTATGTGGATGTGTGGAATGAGTTGAATTAAGGGCATGAAAGGTAGTGTATCATTTGGTTGATATGTTCTTCTGCCTTATATGGTTGTAATACGGAGGATGTGTTATAGAACCAAGAACACTATTGGAAGCATTAAGTGTAGCAGAAAGGCTTAAGGATACAACAAGACATTGTTACACAAAAAATGGCAGACACGAAAGCGTGGCAGAACATTCATGGATGATGACTTTAATGGCATTCTTTATGAAGGATGAATTCCCGGAAGTTGATATGGATAAAGTTATCAAAATGTGCATTATTCATGATTTAGGAGAAGCATTTACGGGGGCTATTCTTACTTTTGAAAAGACAACAACGAATGAAGCAACAGAAGAGGAATTATTATATAGTTGGGTGAAATCTTTACCTGAGAATTACGCAAAGGAAATGCTTGATTTATATGACGAAATGGCAAAACGAGAATCGGCTGAAGCAAAGGTTTATAAGGCTATTGATAGTTTAGAGGCATTGTTTCAGCATAATATTTCTGATTTGTCTACATGGATTCCGAAGGAGTATGAGTTGAATAAAACTTATGCAGACGATAAGGTTGCTTTTTCGGAATATTTGAAAGAGTTGAGAGAAAAGATTCGTAGGGATACATTGGAAAAGCTTGGAGAGTAATGCAGTCGGATAGCACTTGCAGATAACAAAAAGGATATTGATGTGAGAGGTACATAGCAATGATAATACGAGAAGCAAATAAAAATGATTTAAATGATGTATTACAATTATATTTGTATCTTCATGAGGAACGTGTTCCGGAAAATACAGTGCATTTGAAAAACACATGGGACAGTATTGTAAATGATATCAATCATCATCTGATTGTCTGTGAGGTGGATGGTAGGATTGTAGCATCCTGTGTATGTGTGATTATTCCGAATCTTACAAGAAATGTTCGTCCATATGCGTTTGTAGAAAATGTGGTAACGCACGGAGAGTACCGTAAGAAAGGGTATGCGACTGCCTGTTTAGATTTTGCAAAACGGATTGCGGAAGAGAACAACTGTTATAAGATGATGCTGCTTACCGGTTCAAAGGAAGAGAGCACATTAAATTTTTATAGAAATGCCGGATATAACAGTTCAGATAAGACAGCATTTATACAGTGGATTGACATGTAGGTAGGGGGATTATTGTGTATTTATCGGAGTTTTGCGATGTGAAATATGAAGAAAAACATAATGTGGTATTCGTGGAATGGCATCTAATCAGTAAAATAAATTGATTGGAGGAAGAAGATGAATATAATCATTAGACAAATAAAAAGCAATGAGTATAGTTTGCTGGATGATTTTTTATATGAAGCAATTTTTATTCCGGAGGGTGTAGAAGCACCACCGAAAGAGATCATAAATGCACCGGAATTGCAGGTTTATGTGCAGGACTTTGGCAAGCAGGAAGGAGATAATTGTTTTGTTGCCGAAGTGGAAGAAAAGATAGTCGGTGCTGTCTGGGTTCGTATTATGGATGACTATGGACATGTAGAAGATGGTGTTCCGTCTTTTGCGATATCACTATATAAAGAATACCGAGGTCTCGGTATTGGAACTATACTGATGAAACGGATGTTGGAAGAGTTAAAAGAAAGAGGATATCAGAAAACTTCTTTGGCTGTACAGAAAGCAAACTTTGCTGTGAAGATGTATAAAAATGTAGGCTTCGAGATTGTTGATGAAAACGCGGAAGAGTATATTATGGTATGTCTATTATAATTGTGCAACGGGATGTTGCATAATTTGTGCAGACATTAAAAAAAGAATTGCCAAGTAAAGCAAAAAGGAATGTGATGGGGGAGTACCAGTTGGAATTGTCTGACTGGTACTTTTTGTTTGCTATGCAACTACATAGTGACAATTTTGAGTCTTGGAAGTGGTGGTTTGTGCTAAATATGTTTGATATAATGTAAGCGATTAACAACAAGGTGCCTAGAAAAATAATGGAGACTGGTATATAA
>CAYMCM010000128.1:0-2976 GCA_964388945.1 uncultured Roseburia sp. | reverse complement strand
TGCAAAATGGACCAGAACGATCGATGATGAGAGCAGCGTTCAGATGTATTCCTATAATACAGGATCTTCAATCAGCGGTACGGATCAGGAATTAAAAAACTGTGAATATTCGTTTTTACAGCATATCGAGATACCTGGTATGCCGCAAACGCGAGAAGAGGACTGGATCAACAACCGTATTTCAGATACAAACCAGTGTCCGCAGGGAATCTGCATGACCGATGATTATGTGATGGTAACAGCGTACAGTGTAGGGAAAAAAGAAGTTGGTTCCCTGCATGTGTTTGACCGGGAAAGCGGGGAATATCTGGTGACACTCGGTATGAAAAAAGAGAGTCATTTAGGTGGTATTACATTTGATGGAAACAGCCTGTGGGTGTGCCATTCCGATAACCAGACATTAGAGCGTATCCCATATGGTTTCATTAAACGGCTGGCAGATCAGAAGCTTCAGACCTGTGTGGACTGCAGTGATTCCATTGCAGCGTACAAAGTAAATAACCGTCCGTCCTGCATCACATACTATGATGGCAGGCTTTATGTAGCAACAGAAACTCGTTTCTTTAATTCAAAAATGATCGCTTATCAGTTTGATGGAGAAAATCTGGAAGAAAAGGCAGAGTACCGGATACCGAACAAAGTGCAGGGGGTTGCGTTTGACGACGATGGAACCGTGTTTGTGAGCACTTCCCACGGCAGAACAAAATCCTCATATCTGAAGGTTTATGATTCGCTGAGCATCATGGATGAAAAGCCGACAAAACCGTATGTGAAAGTGGAGATGCCGCCGTGTTCGGAGGAAATTGAGATCGCAGACGGAAACATCTATGTACTGTTTGAATCCGCCGGAGGAAAGTACTTCGAGGGAACAGACGGAAACGGAACCAGCATTTCTCCGATTGACAAGATTCTCGCGATAAACGCAAGCTCTTTCTTGACAAATTGATTAGGTGTGATAAAATTTGAAAGGTGTACATGAGAAGTCATGTACACCTTTTGTGTGAATATTTCCTGGCGGCAGAAAAGCATGCTGCTGTCAGAAAAAAAGAAATATACAAATTCCGAAAAAAGTGCAGGAGGAAGTTAAAAATGGCAGAACCTTATAACCACCGAGCGGTGGAACAAAAATGGCGTAAGATCTGGGAGGAGCATCCAGTCAACGTCAATGATGGCAAAAAGCCGAAATATTATTGTCTGGATATGTTCCCGTATCCGTCCGGAAACGGACTGCATGTCGGACACTGGAGAGGCTATGTGATTTCTGATGTGTGGAGCCGTTATAAGCTTTTACACGGATATTATGTGATTCATCCGATGGGATGGGATGCCTTCGGTCTTCCGGCAGAAAATTATGCGATCAAGATGGGGGAGCATCCGGCGAAATCTACGGCGGACAATATTGCGAACATCAAGCGTCAGATCAAAGAGATCGCAGCAGTCTATGACTGGGGTATGGAAGTAAATACGACAGATCCGAATTTCTACAAATGGACGCAGTGGATCTTTGTTCAGATGTTCAAAAAAGGGCTTGCCTATGAAAAAGAAATGCCGATCAACTGGTGTCCATCCTGTAAGACCGGACTTGCGAACGAAGAGGTCGTAAACGGAAAATGTGAGCGCTGCGGTGCGGATGTTACCAAAAAAGACTTAAAACAGTGGATGTTAAAGATCACAGCGTATGCAGACCGTTTGCTGGATGATCTGGATAAGCTTGACTGGCCGGAAAAAGTAAAGAAGATGCAGACAGACTGGATCGGAAAATCACACGGTGCAGAAGTTGACTTTAAGGTAGACGGAACAGACAAAAAGATCACGGTTTATACAACAAGACCGGATACACTGCATGGCTGTACATTTATGGTCATGGCACCTGAGCATACAATGGCAAAAGAACTTGCGACAGACGAGACAAGACAGGCGGTTGAGGATTATATTTACGAAACATCCTTAAAATCTTCCGTAGATCGTCTGCAGGGCAAGGAAAAGACCGGTGTATTCACAGGATCTTATGCGATCAACCCGATCAACGGAAAGAAGATCCCGATTTATCTTGCAAACTATGTGCTTGCGGATTACGGCACCGGTGCGGTAATGTGTGTTCCGGCGCATGATGAACGTGATTTTGAATTTGCAACAAAATATAACATTCCGATCATTCCGGTTATCTCAAAAGACGGAGAACCGATGGAAAATATGACAGAGGCATATACAGATGCTTCCGGCATCATGATCAATTCCGGAGACTGGAACGGCATGGAGTCTGCGGTGTTGAAAAAAGAAGCACCGGATATGATCGAAAAGATGGGTATCGGAAAAGCAACCACCAATTATAAGTTGCGTGACTGGGTATTCTCGAGACAGCGTTACTGGGGAGAACCGATCCCGATCGTACACTGCCCGGATTGCGGATGTGTTCCGGTGCCGGAAGAAGAACTTCCGTTACTGCTGCCGGATGTCAAATCCTATGAGCCGACCGGAACCGGTGAATCTCCGCTTGCGGCAATTGATGAATGGGTGAATACAACCTGTCCGAAATGCGGAAAGCCGGCAAAACGTGAGACAAACACCATGCCTCAGTGGGCTGGATCTTCCTGGTATTTCCTGCGTTACGTGGACAATAAAAATAATAAAGAGCTGGTATCCAGAGAGAAAGCAGACAAATATCTGCCGGTTGACATGTATATCGGTGGTGTGGAACATGCGGTACTGCATCTTCTGTATTCCAGATTTTACACGAAATTCCTGTGTGACATCGGTGTGATCGATTTCGATGAGCCGTTCATAAAACTCTTTAACCAGGGTATGATCACCGGAAAGAACGGAATCAAGATGAGTAAATCCAAGGGAAATGTAATTTCTCCGGATGATCTTGTAAGAGATTACGGTTGTGACGCTTTGAGACTTTATGAGCTTTTTGTAGGACCGCCGGAACTGGATTCTGAATGGGATGACAGAGGAATTGACGGTGTATACCGT
>CAYMCM010000127.1:0-3107 GCA_964388945.1 uncultured Roseburia sp. | reverse complement strand
CTTCTAAGGCAGTCGGCCGCAGCCTGCTTGCGAGCGGAGCTTCTTTTTCCATATTCTGCTCTCTCATATAATCGAACAAATCCATATTTTCCCTCTTATGCGTACATGTGTCTGCTTCTCGCTGACACCATGGTTAAAAAAATATCACTCACATTAAGATACGCCACTTTTTTTCTCATTACAATAGAAAAAATTATTTTCTCCAATATGACGATATTTATTCAAAAATCAATGCATCGACTGTAACAAATTCATAACCGTCCTGCTGCATTTTGTCGATCAGATCTAACGCCGCCGTGACACTGGTCGCATAAGCATCATGCATCAGAATGATTTCGCCGTCCTTCGCTTTCCCAAGTACCTTATCTTCAATGTTTCCCACATTCTGCACTTCCCAGTCCTTTGTGTCGATGTCCCACAGCGTCACGATCATATTCATGTCCTCATCCAGTTTATTCTTTACGCTTCCGAACGGCGGACGCAGATATTCCGGATATTCTCCGGTCACCTGATAGATCGCATCATTGGTCTTTTGGATCTGACAGCACGCCTCGGATTCACACAATGCCCCCAGATTTACATGATCATACGAATGATTCCCGATCAGATGTCCTTCCTCATACATCCGTTTTACAATATCGGGATGTTCTTCTACCTGCTTTCCCAGCAGAAAAAAAGTAGCCTTCACGCCCCGGTCCTTTAATCCGTCCAACAGCTTTTCCGTGTATTCGGGATTTGGCCCGTCATCGAAGGTCAGCGCCACCCGCTTTGTCTCTTCCTGTACCATTTCATTCCTCTTTCCGGTCTCGACCGCCGCATTTAGGAATCGCTGCTGCAATATGAGACACAATAAGAATACTGCCATAACACAGTCAAAAAATATCACAATACGAACCCGTTTCATAAAAAAATCCTGCTTTCCCTGTCTCAATAGTTTATGACACAGGGAATGTACACCATGCAGGATTTTTCTAATATCTGTCTTTTCTTTTTGACTGTTTTGCTTCTTCGGATCATGCGCCGCCTTTTGCAGATGCATAAAGCGCACCGTCCGTTAGATCTATCTCAATGGTATCTCCGGCACGGACTTCGTCTGCCAGAATCAGCTTTGCCGCAAGCGTCTCAACGGTTTTTTGCAGATAGCGCTTAAGCGGTCTTGCACCATAAGTCGGGTCATATCCATGCGCTACGACATATTCTTCTGCCTCCGGTGTCAATGCCACCGAAATTTCCTTGTCCGCAAGTCTGTGATTTAAATCCTCCATCAGCAGATGAATGATATTTCCAATATTATCTTTCGTGAGCGGCTTAAACATGATGATCTCATCCAGACGATTTAAAAATTCCGGTCTGAAATGAGCACGCAGTTCATTCATGACCGCTTCCTCGCACTCTGAATTGATATTGCCGCTTTCATCAATGCCTTCCAACAGATGTGCAGATCCAAGATTCGATGTCATGATAAGTATCGTGTTTTTAAAGTCCACGGTCCTTCCCTGTGAATCGGTGATCCGTCCGTCATCCAGCACCTGAAGCAGAATATTGAATACATCCGGATGTGCTTTTTCCACCTCATCAAACAGTACTACGGAATACGGTTTTCTTCTGACTGCCTCGGTAAGCTGTCCGCCTTCCTCATAGCCTACATATCCAGGAGGCGCTCCGATCAAACGGGACACAGAATATTTCTCCATGTATTCACTCATATCAAGACGAACCATATTGCTCTCATCATCAAACAGGCTTGCTGCCAGTGCTTTGGCAAGTTCTGTCTTTCCGACACCGGTAGGACCTAAGAATAAAAACGAACCGATCGGTTTCGTCGGATCCTTGATGCCCGCTTTAGAACGGATGATCGCCTCTGTCACCTTTGTGACACCCTCATCCTGTCCGACCACACGGTTGTGCAGTTCTTTATCCAGATGCAATGTCTTGTTACGTTCGCTCTCGTTTAATTTTGCGACCGGAATACCTGTCCAGCGGGAAATGATACGTGCGATCTCCTCATCCGTCACACTCTCGTGCACCAGTGAAAGATCCTCATTTTTCACTTTGTCCTCCTCAATGGCAAGCTGTTCTTCCAACTGCGGCAGTCTGCCATACTGAAGTTCCGCTGCTTTATTTAAGTCATAATTCTGTTCTGCCTGCTCGATCTCTTTACGTAAGCCTTCCAGTTCCTCTCTTAATTTCTGCACTTTTTCGACCGCTTTTTTCTCGTTATCCCACTGCGCTTTTTTCGTATCAAACTCTGTGCGAAGATCCGCCAGTTCCTTTTGCAGTGTGCCAAGACGCTCCCTGCTTAAATGATCTTCTTCTTTCTTTAATGCGGTCTCCTCGATCTCCATCTGCATGACACGGCGGTGCAGTTCATCCAGTTCGGTCGGCATAGAATCAAGTTCTGTCTTGATCAGTGCGCATGCCTCATCCACGAGATCGATTGCCTTATCCGGCAGAAAACGGTCTGATATATAACGGTTTGAAAGCACTGCTGCCGACACCAGCGCAGAATCCGTGATCTTTACACCATGAAATACCTCATAACGCTCCTTTAAACCACGAAGGATGGAAATGGTATCCTCAACGGTCGGTTCATCCACCATAACCGGCTGGAAACGACGCTCCAGCGCAGCGTCTTTTTCAATATATTCCCGATACTCATCGAGTGTCGTAGCACCGATACAGTGCAGTTCCCCTCTTGCCAGCATCGGTTTTAAGAGCTGTCCCGCATCCATAGCACCATCTGTCTTTCCGGCACCTACGATCGTATGCAGTTCATCGATGAAAAGAATGATCTGTCCTTCGGACTTTTTGATCTCATCAAGGACTGCTTTTAACCGTTCCTCAAATTCACCACGGTATTTCGCTCCGGCTACCAAAGCACCCATATCCAGTGCAAACAGCTTTTTATCTTTGAGTCCTTCCGGCACATCACCTCTTACGATACGCTGTGCAAGTCCCTCTACGACTGCGGTCTTTCCGACACCCGGCTCACCGATCAAAACCGGATTGTTCTTCGTCTTTCTCGACAGGATACGAACCACATTCCGAATCTCGGAATCCCTGCCGATAACCGGATCAAGTTTTTGTTCTCTCGCGCGCTCTACCAT
>CAYMCM010000126.1:0-3299 GCA_964388945.1 uncultured Roseburia sp. | reverse complement strand
CTCTCGCACGCTGCGCAAGCAGTGATTTTTCGCAGATTGTCTTGGCGATCGCCGGATTCTGCTCTAAAAAGTAAGTAAGCTGTTCACTTACCACAGAATCCACCGCTCCTCTTGCCTCGCTGTTTCCAAGTTTCTGCTTGGTCTGTCCTTCAAACTGCGGTTCTCCGATCTTAATGCTGATGATTGCCGTAAGTCCTTCCCTGATATCATCACCGGTAAGCGGCGGCTCGGTATCTTTTAAGATCTTGTTTGCTTTTGCATAGGCATTGAATGTCTTTGTCATTGCATTACGGAAACCGGCAAGATGCGTACCGCCTTCCGGCGTAATGATATTATTTACAAAACTAAAGGTTGTATCGTTAAATGAGTCATTGTGCTGCATGGCAACTTCAACATAAACGCCGTCACGCGTGCCTTCACAGTAGATGACTTGATCGTACAGTGCTTCCTTGCTCTTGTTCAAGTAGGTGACAAATTCCTTGATACCTCCGGCATAATGATATTCTTCCTCACGCTCCGGATTTTCTCTTTTATCCCTTAAAACAATGCGCAGATTTTTGGTGAGAAACGCCGTTTCACGCAGACGCTGTTTTAAGGTGGCAAAATCATAGACGGTCTCTTCAAAGATCGTATCATCCGGCTTAAAGGTAACTTTGGTTCCATGCTTCTGGCTGTCGCATTCGCCGACTATTTTTACCTCTCCATCCGCTTTTCCGCGCTTGTAGCTCTGCGAATAGATCTGTCCATCATGATAAACTTCTACGGTAAGCCAGTTTGATAACGCATTTACAACAGACGCACCTACTCCGTGCAGTCCGCCGGATACCTTGTATCCTCCGCCGCCAAATTTTCCTCCTGCATGCAGTACGGTAAATACGACTTCCAGTGCAGATTTTCCTGCCTTATGATTCATTCCGACCGGAATACCACGCCCATCATCTTCCACAGTAACGGAATTATTTTCATTGACGGTCACATAGATATTTTTACAAACACCTGCCAAAGCTTCATCAACAGCGTTATCTACAATCTCATACACCAGATGGTGCAGTCCTCGCGCAGATGTACTGCCGATATACATACCCGGTCTTTTACGAACGGCCTCTAATCCTTCCAAAATCTGAATTTGATCTGCTCCGTATTCAGCACTCATTCTAAATCCTCCTATTCACGGAAACTACCCTACATTTCTGTTGTTTCGTTCACATGTCCGTCCACGACATGAAAAACTTTGTCTATCTGAAACCTGTTTCTTACAAATTCATCCAGACCGGTACAGGTGATCATAGTCTGAATATCATGTATACTGTTTAATAAATAATTCTGTCTGTTGCTGTCAAGTTCAGACAATACATCATCCAAAAGAAGCACCGGAGTATCATGGATTGTCTGACGCACCAGTTCTATTTCTGATAATTTTAAGGACAATGCGGATGTCCTCTGCTGTCCCTGGGAACCGAATTTCCGAATGTCTACGCCTCTGATGAAAAAAGAAATGTCATCCCGATGCGGACCTACGGATGTCTGCGCATATTTTTGGTCTTTTTCCCTCACGCGATTCAGCTCATCCTCAAAAAATTCGGCATCGATGTTCGGCTCATACAAAAGCATGAGTTCCTCCCTGTTTCCGGAAATGTTTCTATGTATTTCTGTCACGATCCCGCTTAATTCCTCGATGAACTGTCTTCTTCGCTTTATCAGCCTTTTGCCGTATTCGACTAACTGCATATCCCATACCGGAAGCGTCTCTAAAAGCTGCGGCTGAAACTGCATATCCTTTAACAGCCGATTCCGCTGCATTAAAATCTTATTGTATCTTGTCAGATCAGATAAATAGATCTTATCAAGCTGACAGATCTCGGAATCTAAAAATCTTCTCCGTTCTGCAGGACCATTTTTTATAATATTTAAGTCCTCCGGTGAGAAAAAGACCATGTTTAAGATCCCGAACAGCTCACCCGCCTTCTTGATCGGCACTTTATTGATGGCAATGCCTTTACTGCGGTTTTTCTTCAGGTGGAGATCAATCTGATACTCTTTTCCCTGCTTTTCGACCAGCGTACGGATATGGGATTCGTCTTCCCCAAACCGTATCATATCCCTATCTCTGCTTCCCTTATGGGATTTTGTTGTCCCGCTGACATAAGCAGCCTCTAAGATATTGGTCTTTCCCTGGGCATTGTCACCAAATAAAATATTTGTTCCACTATCAAATTTCAGCTCCAGATCTTCGTAATTACGAAAATTCTTTAATTCAATAGATTTTAAGATCATTCTACAATCTTTATCGTTTCTCCATTAAAAGAAACGACATCTCCATCATGAAGCTTTTTGCCTCTCCGGCATTCCACCTCGCCGTTTACTTGTACCTGTCCATCGGTGATCACGATCTTGGCTTCCACGCCGGAACCTACCATGCCGGCAAGCTTCATTGCCTGTCCGAGTTTTATAAATTCATCTTTGATCTTTACTTCTTTCATTTCTTACCATCCTTAATTTGCCGCAGCATTAAAATTTACCGGAAGAATCAGGTAAATATAGGTCTCATCATCATCCTTGATAAAGCATGGCGCCTTTGGATTTACCATGTAAAGCGTCACTTCTTCATCATCGATCACACGAAGCGCATCAATGAAAAACTTTGGATTGAATCCGATCAGAATATCTTTTCCGTCTTTTTTTATATCAATCTCCTCATCCATGGAACCGATAAAGGAATTGATCTTAAGCTGGACGCTTTCATCCGTGACATTCATGATAATCGGTTTCTTGTCACCTTCTTTTACCAGAAGCGTTGCTCGATCGATACAATCAAGCAGTTCCCGTTTATTGATCTTTACCTTTGTTTCATAATCCGAAGAAAGCATCTGCTCGATCTTAAAATATTCTCCCTCGATCAGACGCGACACCACGGTAGTATCATCAAATTCAAATACGATATGATTATCGGTGATATAAATATCAACCTCAGAATCCGCATTTCCCGGCAGGATCTTACTTACTTCCTGTAAGGTCTTTCCCGGAACGACTACTTTTTTGTGTTCATAATTTTCTTTTAACTGAATCTTGCGGATAGAGATACGGTGTCCATCTAAGGATACCACCTTCAATTCATTTTCATTGATCTCAAACAATTCTCCGGTCATCAGCTTATTATTATCATTATCTGCAATGGAAAAGATCGTCTGGCGGATCACTTCTTTTAAGGTAAACTGTGAAATATGAACGGATTCATTGCGTTCAATAAAAGGAATATAGGAAAAATCATCACCTGATTTTCCTACGATATTGAATTTTGC
>CAYMCM010000125.1:0-3480 GCA_964388945.1 uncultured Roseburia sp. | reverse complement strand
ATCTAAATCACCATAAACGCCACCTAAATTGATTCCCAAAACATCCAATTCGGAAAGTATTGCTTGATAATTATTTATTTCTATCGTTATATCAGGATTGATATTCTGTGCACTGAATACATTATAATCATATACCATATCACAAGAATAAAAATATGGCTGGTAAACGAAAAGTCCTTTTTGTGCATTGATTCTATCAAACAAATTTGCTGGCTGATATGTGAAATATATTTTTAGATTTAAGATTAACTTCTCTCTTCCGTTTCTATCATTATGAAAAATCTGTATTAAATTAGCTAAAAGCATGATATACGTTGCAACAGATAACTGATATAGGTTACCCTCTTCTGGAAAGTGCTCAAAAATATCACTTTCATAAGGAATTCTTTCATCTTCCATCTCATTATAAACATACGCATACAAAAATAAAATAACATCTTGCAAATTTTCTTCTTTTAACCTTTTCTGAAATGTAAATAAATTTTCATCTTCACTTTCTTCATAATCTTTTATATCTTCCTCAATGTAATGTCCCCCCATAAATCAACATCATTTTCTCTATAGCACTCAATAAGTTGTATAAGACAATCCGAAATTTCTGTAATATTAATTTCTGGATTTTCAAATAAGTTGATGAGACTATATATAAGTTCAATCCGTACATCTCTATCACTATAAATACTTTCAAGGAAATTATTATGACCTGCCTTTAGGAGAATATCCGTTATATCTAACAGCCATTTTCTATTTAACAAATAAACTTGAGCGTATTGTGACAACGTAGGTTTTTCTAGTTGATTTATAAGATTATGTATCAACATTTGTTGTGTAGATGAATTCTTTTTTAGATCATCAACCGTTGAATCCCCCACCAGTTCTGATAAGCTAAATACAGGAGCATTTTTTCCTTGACACGAAAAAAACAATGCAATCAGTGGCAAATATGAAAAATCAATAAGATTTGTAGGTACACCATAATGTTGACAAAACGCTAAAAAATATTCTTTTTCTTCTGATGTCAATTTAGAAACAACCTGCTCATAATATTTTTTAGAGATTTCATCAATATTATATATTTTATCAGAATCCCAACCACCCATATATGGTCGAAATCCATTTGCGTTTATGCCAAAATAAGGTTCATTTTGTCCTCTATAAATATAATTTTCTATTCCTAGAGTTTCTAACTCTTTGATGTATTCTGAAACTGAATTCACTCTAATTGTTTGTACACTTTTATCCTCCGCATAGTTGATAACCCATATTATATCAAATTTCTAAATAACAAACAATTTTATGCTCCGATAATCTTATTGAATAACTGCAACAGTACATCTTTCACGCCAGAAGCATTGAACACCAAACCGACAGCAATTAAGGCAATCACCAAGAATCCGATAAGTTTGGAAAACTCACGCTTGAATCCGAGATACACGCCGATAACCACAATTGCCATTAGCACAAGGCTCTGTGCATTGCTCAAAAACCAGTTGTATAAATTCTGTCCCAAATTCATTATTTCCTGCTCCTTTCCATCATTTCAATTTCTCTGTCTGCGGCTGCTCCTGCCTGCATAAGACACATCATAATTACGCCGAATCCTGCTCCAAGAGAGAACAGGAATAAATCAAATAAGATATGCTTCATGTTATCATTCCTCCGTTTCTGTAATCATTTCCTCTGTGGAAGTTATCTGCTGTTCAATCAGCTTTTATGACGCTCCGTGAGCTTCGCATGGTCTAAAATGTCTTTGAGATAAGTCGTGCCATTGGTACTGTCAATCTTCTGTAAAACTTTCCAAGTGGGAGCTACCTGTCTGCTTATCCAGTTCAGCGTCCTTGTGAGCGTATAAAGTTCTGGTTTGGTCGTCAGTTTTAAACGCCTACGATCAGAGCCGATAAAGTACGCCCATTTTTCATTGGTCTGCCATTCGCTGCGTCTTTTCTCCACCTCCTTGTCAGCGAACCGCATATAACGGTTGATAATGTCAAAAGCGGTACGCTCTGCGTCATGGTAGGTCAGCAAGTCACGCACCGCATAATAGGCTCGCTCATTTTTTAGCCGGATTTCAAAACGGTTCTTGATTTTCGTATCTTCAATCGGAATATCGTATTTCACATACTGCTCATAGTCCTTTTCATAGATACAGAAATAAACCTCTGATTTAAGCGAACCGATATAAAGCGTATTTCCCATTCCGTATCTGTCCTGTTCATTGCTTCTCACCAGCTCACCGCTGCGGTAGCTCTTGAAGCTGCGGAATACGGAAATACATTCTTCATGGTTGCATTTCTCTGTCAGCTCTGGAATATCTAAGATTCCTGCCATATCGTTGATGGCAAGAACAGCATTTGACGTTCCATCTCTTTCTTGTTTCTGAAGTTCTCTTCTGTGAAAACCATAGCACGTTCATTTGCATCTGCGACAGCATCTCCGATGGTATGACCAACTTTCTTCGCTATATGTTTCCCTTTGGCAAAAAAGCCTTTTTTCTCCGATTCTGCAGGTTGCACTTCAACCTGTGTATCCTTGGCAGACTCCATTTCCGATTTAACCGTGGTCTTTGGTTTGATGACATCCTTAACCACCTGTGGTGCAGGCAAGGTCTCCAACTCCTCGTGAAATGCACATAACTATCAACGGATTTAATCTCATTCGGAAACACATAGATGACCGCTTGGTTACCGACCCATCCATAACGGATACCATGTCTGTCAAACTTAACATCCAACACCGGAATCAGTTTATCTACTCCTTTAATATCACCCAAGAAGAGAACCTTTGATGTGATATTTCCGGCCTTCTTATTTGCAAGCCACACCTTTTCAGGTCCATGCAACTACATTGATACTATTATCACGTGTTCCGGTTACGGAATCTACGGTATCATCCTTGGTTTCAATCATCTTTTTCATTTGGTTGGCAAGCATCTCATCCTTATATACAATAATCAATATCTGCGGTTCATAAAACATAGTCTTTTCCTCTTTTCATTAATTCTATGTTGAAATTGTTGTAAAATTATCGGTTGCTGTCACTATGCTTTACTACCCAGCATACATTCAACAACATTATCGGTCGAGGTACTCCTCAAACGCATTCAACACCTTCAGCAACGGCTCCGGCAAACGTTTATAGCATTCTTCCTTCAGTTCGGCAGGAACAGCATAGAAGCCTTCCGCAATTGCTGTCAGTGTATCACAGTCACCGCCAAAGGATACCGCGGTACGAATAACATCTTCAAAGCTGTTTCCTTCCAAGAAAGCTGTGATGGCCTCCGACACGGTTTCCATGCAGGTTTCTGTATAAAAATATCCTGGTTTGATTTCATCGCAAGTACGATTCAACTCATAACCAAATTCATGTTCAATATATTCCTTAATTTCCGCTTTGCTGTGTCCGGTTCTTGCCAGAAAAATAGCGCTGGCAGTTGCTTCAGCACCCTTGATTCCTTCCGGATGATTGTGAGTAACTTCAGCG
>CAYMCM010000124.1:0-3495 GCA_964388945.1 uncultured Roseburia sp. | reverse complement strand
TATATAATTATTCTTTCGTGTGAAAGACTTATTTCCACTTGTGCAAAACTAAATTTTACCAAGTGATGGAAAGGTGGAATTTAAAATTTCATTTTTGTATTTCAAAGTCTTTTCTGATTTTTTTTCTTTACACAAATGACGTCATATGTTATATTTAAACCAAAATAGCACAATCTCTCCTCACCACATAATTTCACCCACAAAACAACAAACGAACAACGCCTCAAACCATAAACAAACAGAAAGGAACTCCATGCGTGAACCCAGTACCTACTTCTCTTCCACCTTTTATCCACAAATCTGGCAGGATTTTTCCCGATCTTTGAAATCAAAAGGAGCAAAATCTGACTATTTCATGCTTTGCTGTGATATCTGTGACTTTGCAAAAAAAGATTTTCTTGCATTGACAGATGATGACACCCAGGCCTATTTTGATCTCCTGCTCTCCCGCCAGATTAAAGGAAAATTATCCCTAGATACTATTAATGTAAAATTTTACCGACTGCACTCTCTTTCCAAATTCGTCAGCTTAAAGCAGGAAAAATACAAAATTACTTACCTAAATCCTTTTTCCTATGTCACCATTCCGCAGATCAGTGAATACATTGATATTTCCCATGTTCCAACGATCGCGCAGATGGATCAGATCCTCTCCCAGACAAAGGCGGATCGGCGGCTTTTTTTCATTGTCAGCCTGATCGTCCGCTGTGGTTTTACAGTTGGCGAGATCTGCTCCATGCGCTCTGACTCTTTTATCCAGGATGCCGCTGGAAATTACGCAGTCCGTATCACTTACCGAAATAAAACCCGTTTTGTCAAACTGCCGCTTGATATGGTTGCTCTATTAAACGATTATATTTCCGCAACGGCAACAGACAGCCCCTGCCTCTTTTCCAATAATCGGGGAAATCCCATGCGTCCAAGAGATCTCGAACGGCTTTATGCCGCAACAATCATTTTTGATGAAACACTTCCAAAATTTACATTAAGTGATCTCAGAAACGGTGCCGCTGCTTATATGCTGCAAAGCGGAGCCTCCGGAAAAATGGTTGCTGACTATATCGGTATCCATCCGGGCTGGATTCATCGTTACGATAAGGTCTTAAAAGAACTTCAGGTTTCTGCAATAGATTACACGAACATAAAAATTGTTTCAAAGCCAGATTAACTTTACTTCACATCTTTCTCGTCCTCACAAAATATAGCCTTTATTTCCTGTTTTTATCTTGCTTTTTTTTATATTATCTGATAAATGGCGCTCATATGTTCTATGCTTATTTTTTTTGCCTGTTTTCCCTTCATTTTTTTGTTGCAATTGCAAAAAAACCGATAAGTATCTGCTACTGATACTCATCGGTTATCTTCTCTTTTACTTTTATTTCCCTAACTTCCAGTTCTGATAAAGCTCCATACGTTCTTTCGGTATGTAAATACTCTCCAGTGTTTCTTCTGTCATTCCCTGCTCATCTAAATACTTCAAAAATTCCTGATACTCTTCTTTTTTCTTGATGCGATTCCAGGTTCGCTCTGCAAGACTGCCGGTTGCTTTTTCCTTTTCATACTCTGCTAATACCCGATCTGCCTGTTTCGCATCTTCCTCACTGCCCCCTATGACATGAATCGACTGCTCAGAATATTCTTCTTCAATCGCTTTTTTCATCCAGCCGACAAAATTTTTAATCTCCTTCTGCTTTTTCGAAAGATCATATGCTTTTTTTACACGTTCTACATTATAATCAGCCGCTTTCAAAAAAGCCTTCAGGTCTTTCGAAGAAACACGAACCTCGATGTAATCCATGATTTCTTCGAACCGCTCGTTATAATCTTCCGGTTTTTTTCCGGCTTCAACTACACTGTTCCCATTCTTTAAAAGAATTTCATTTTCCTTTTCTGTCTTTGCTTCAATCTCATTATAATTGACATTTTTTTTGATGAAAAAAGTAATACCGACTACTTTACCACCACGTCCGGATCGAATCGGTTCATAATCAATCTCAAGATCACTCTTCTCGTTGATCTGTCGTTTTGCAACATCTAACACATTAACACGAAAATCATACCATTTATCAAAATGTTTTTCTTTTGCAACTGAGTTTACGATATAATCAAAATCCGGATTCGGACGGTCAAGCTCCTTTTGAACACGTTCTTCCTGCGTATTGACACAACCGATCGCAAGCTTCAACTCTGATAAATTATAATCAATCTGCAGTGGCGTATTATCCTTATCCACACGGTATGCCTGCGTTTTCATCAATTCATAAATACGATATGCATAATTGGATGTGAAATCCACAAGGATTCCCATATTCATTGTGGTAAAATTACTTTTCAGATCATCCAGATAATTGTTCATCTCGGGGGTAAAGTTCACCGTAAACTTTCCGTTCTCGAATTCTGCCGTATGTATAATATTAATAAACTTAAAGGAATGCCGCTCCTTATCCTCAATAAACATCGTCCGCCCGGTCATTGCTTTCGCAACCGACTTCAACTGCGTATAAAAGCTGCCATCGTCACGCCCCATTACCTTTTTGATCTCAGATGTCGTAAAAGTAATTGTCGGACGACCAAACTCGTCACGCTTCGCTCTTTTCAATGCCAGAACCATGATCTTATTTTCTGTCAGTGTTGACTTATATTTTGCAGAAATCAAGGTATTGGATCTGGTAATCTCTTCATGTTTGTAGATTTCTCTTGCCTCATTCGACATGTCTTTTCTCTGCCTTTCCCCAAAAACAGCCCTTTTTATTTTACTATTATGAATTATAACGGAGTTAAATGGAGAAGTCAATCGTTTTTTCCATATTTCTCCGTAGTAACGCTCTATTTTTCTCCTTTATTTCTTTCCACATTCCTCTTACTAACCTCTATTTTTCTCGTTAGTTTCCTTTTTTTTGATGACAAAAATACGAAATATTCAAGGTATTCTGCTAGAGCCAGACCGTAATCAAAAGATATGTTTTCTACGGAGTATTTCACGTTTACAATTTCTTTTTTCTCCTTTTTTTCAGTTATAAACTCTATTTTTTCTCTGTATCACTCCTTTTTTTCATCTTCTTTATGTTTTTAACCGATTTTTAGGAGTTATTATTGCCCTTTTCACTCCAAATTCCTCGTCAAAAACCTCGTTCACTCCTTTTTTTCGTTAATAAAAGCTGCTTTTTCAAGTTGACGCTCCTTTTTTTCTTGAATATCTTCTTTTTTTTCAGTAGTAAAATGGAGAATCCTTAGTTTGACTCCTTTTTTCTCGTTATTTCATTCCAAATTCCTCGTTAAAAAATTTTTAACTCTTTTTTTTCAGTTTCTTTTATACTTTAAATCGGTTTCTTTTCATATTTAACTGTTATTTAGGAGTAACTTTGATTCATAAAAGAGTATGCTCGATTTTTTCCGTCTCTTTTTCTGTAAAAGCAGTGTCTTTTTCTTTTTCTAAGCATTCTTTTTTCATTTTTTCAGTACTTTTAGCTCACTACTGTTCCTTTTTTTCATTTT
>CAYMCM010000123.1:0-3590 GCA_964388945.1 uncultured Roseburia sp. | reverse complement strand
CTAAATTCTACCAAGTGATGGAAAGGTGGAATTTAAAATTTCATTTTTGTTTTTGCGCAGAAATCCGAGAAAAGATTGATTTTAACGGTAAAAATTTATATACTGGGTATAGATATTTTTAATAAGCAGGAAAGAGGATAAAGAATGAAAGTCAATATTTACTATGGCGGACGCGGACTGTTAGATGATCCGACGCTTTATGTGATAAATAAAATGCAGGAGGTATTAGAAGAACTTCGTGTAAACGTAGAGCGTTATGATATACATGAATACAAGAATAGTATCTCAACACTGCCGCAGACCTTCAAGGATGCGGATGGCATCATTCTGGCAACGACAGTTGAATGGCTTGGGATCGGCGGCTATATGCAGCAGTTTCTGGATGCCTGCTGGCTGTACGGTGATAAGGAGAAGCTCCGAAATATGTATATGCAGCCGGTAGTTATGTCAACCACATATGGAGAGCGGGAGGCAGAGGTAACACTGTCTAATGCATGGGATATTTTAGGCGGGCTTCCATGTAATGGAATCTGTGCTTACGTGGAAGATCTGGTTTCCTTTGAAATGAATGAGGAATATTCTTCGCTCATTGAAAAGAAGGCGGAAAATCTTTATCGAACCATATCGCAGAAAGTTAAGGGATTGCCGACCAGCAACCAGGCGGTGACCCGTTCCGTACTCCGCACGCAACAGATGGAGCTGACGCCGCAGGAGACAGAACAGTTATCCAAATATGTTGCGGATGACACGTATGTTAAAAAGCAAAAGGAAGATATTGAGGAACTTGCGTCTATGTTCAAGGACATGCTCGGACAGACGAAAGAAGAGGATTCCAGAGATTATATTGTCAAATTGGAATCGCACTATGTAAAAAAAGAAGAGCTGGATGCGATATACCGTTTTGACATTGAGGGAAAGAGCCAGTCGCTTATGTTAAGGATTCAGGGCGGCGAGCTGACAAGCGAATACATCCCAAAGGAAGAAGCCGATCTTGAAGAAGCAGATGTTTCGGCAAAACTGGCTTCGGAGATCATGGAGAATATTCTTGCCGGACGTTCCACATTTCAGGGAGCGTTTATGACCGGTGATATGACGGCGAAAGGTAATTTTAAGACGCTCCGCATATTGGATGAGATTTTTATTTTCGAATAAGATCACGGCTGGCATCCATCGGCGCCAACCGGAAGCAGAATGGAAAATGTGCATCCATCACCGGGGCGGGATTCTAAGAGCAGTTTGCCAGAATGATCTTCGATGATCTGCCGGGCAATCGGAAGACCGAGACCGGTGCCGTATTCTTTGGAGGAGATAAAGATTTCAAAAATGTTATCTTTGATTTCTTCCGGGATGCCGCCTCCGAAATCTATAAGGTCGAACCAAATAAAGTCATCTTTGCGGAAAACATTTAAAAAGACCGTTCCGGTTTCGCCCATAGCTTCGTAAGAATTTTTGATGAGATTGATGAACGCCTGTTTCATGCGCAGTGTGTCAATTTGAAGCGGAGGAAGATTATCTTCCAGTGTTGTTTTACAGACAAAATGTTGAGAAAATGAGAGGCTGCGGATGGAATCTGAAATTTCTTCCAAAAAAGCAGCGGGTGTCACAGGGACAGGCTTAAGCGGATAGCCGGCACGACTCTGTGAAAGCTCTGTGATCAGATTTTTTAAATAGGTCACTTCATGCATGGTATCGTTCCATAAGGAGGAATCTTTCACACCGGGATACTTGCTTTCAATCAATTGAAGCGAGCTGTTGACGAGTGCAACGGAATTTTTGGTTTCGTGAAAAATTTTCATATAATCAAGTGTTGTCAGCATGAATATGACCTCCCGAATGTGTTCTAAGATTTGAAATATGCCTAAGTTTAGCACTACTTTCATGGAAATTCAATGAAAAGTAATCAATAAAAATCGACAATGAGTATAAGGAGATGTAGAGAAATGAAAGACGAAAATTGTATTTTTTGTAAACTTGCAAATGGGGATATCCCGACCAATACCGTGTATGAGGATGAGGATTTTCGCGTGATACTGGATGCGAGTCCGGCAACCAAAGGACATGCACTGATCCTGCCGAAGCAGCATTATGCAAATCTGTATGAGATTGATGAGGATGTGGCGGCGAGATCCATGAAGCTGGCAAAGAAGCTTGCGGTTCATATGAAAGAGGTACTGCGCTGCGATGGCATGAATGTATTGCAGAATAATGAGGAGACAGCAGGACAGACCGTATTTCATTTCCATGTTCATGTCATTCCGCGTTATAAGGGAGCGAAAAATGATGACATCATCCAGTGGACACACGAAGAATTTACGGATGACGAGATGAAGCAGATTTTAGATACTGTAAAAATGTAAAAGAAGACCCCGGAAGATACGCATGATAAACGTGGTGACACAAGCGTTTTTTCCGGGGATTTTGTAAAAATTATTTCTTGGTTTTCTTAGTTCTGGATGCGGCGGCATCTTCGATCAGATCAATGATCGTATCAATGGAGTTAAGCTGGCTGCTTTTTGCCATGGCATTTAAGTATGTCTGCTTGTTGGTTTCTACATATTTTACAGCATCTAAGAGTGTATCAGAAGTTAGGTTCTCTTCTTCCAAAACATAGCTGAATCCCTGTTTTTCAAAGGATTTTGCATTTAAGATCTGATCACCGCGGCTGGCGTTTGCAGACAGAGGGATCAGAATGTTAGGTTTGTGCAGGGCGAGCAGTTCGCAGATGGAATTGGCTCCGGCTCTTGAGATCACGATGTCTGCGAGCGCAAACATATCACGAAGCTCGGATTTGGCATATTCAAACTGGGCATATCCAGTGGTGCTTCCGAGCGCTGCGTCAAGATTTCCTTTTCCGCACAGGTGGATGACCTGATAATTTTTTAACAGTTTTGGCAAAACAGCACGAAGTGCGGTATTTAATACTTTAGAACCGGTGCTTCCGCCGACTGCCAAAATGACAGGCTTTCCGGCTGTGAAGTTGCATAGTGTAAGTGCCGATAGGCGGTTTCCGGTGAGCAGTTCCTGACGGATTGGTGAGCCGGATAAAACAGCTTTGCCCTCTGGCAGGTAGGGAACGGTCTCCGGAAAATTACAGCAGACTTTATAAGCAGCAGGGATTGCGATCTTGTTGGCGAGTCCGGGCGTCAGATCCGATTCATGGATGATGGCAGGGATATGAAGAAAACGGGCTGCCAGTACAACGGGAACGGAGACAAAACCGCCTTTGGAAAATACGACATCCGGTTTTAATTTTCGCAGAAGACCAACTGCCTGACCAAATCCCTTTAAGACCTTAAAAGGATCGGAAAAATTTTTGATGTCAAAATAGCGGCGCAGTTTTCCGGATGAAATGCCGTAATAGGAAATGCCCTGTTCTTCAATGAGTTGTTTTTCCATGCCGGTGTAGGAGCCGATATAACTGATCTCGAAGCCGTTTTCTTTTAATTTTGGAAGCAGAGCAATGTTTGGCGTGACATGTCCCGCAGTGCCGCCGCCGGTCATAACGATTTTTTTCATAGCAATACCCTCTTTTTCTTTTTTCGTTATCTTTTTGAACCATGAGATTCAAACATATATGACATATATTATAT
>CAYMCM010000122.1:0-3632 GCA_964388945.1 uncultured Roseburia sp. | reverse complement strand
TTCAAACGGACTTCCTATGATATCTCCTAAAATTGCTCCGTACATATCTGCCTCCCATCTCCGGAAAGCATCCGGTGTTATCTCTTTCCCTGTTACAAGACAAGTATATCAGGCAGTTCTTTATACATGGTCGCTAGACTGGCGACAATTTCAGACAAAAGAAAATGCCGGCATACTAAATGCCAGCATCTAATTTTATAAAATCATATATTACTTTAACAATAGTTAATCCAAAATCAATCAAAAAATACTTCTGCTTATCTGTGTATGTTTTTCTTTCATTTACCGCATCATTTGAAGCATGTCTAAAGCACTGCATCTGTTTTCTATAATTGGTTACTGTTTCATTTGTAATATAACCAAAGCATATCTTGGAATAGTCTGGTGTAATAAATTTATTGTCCTTTTTTAATAGATTCTCTATTAAATTTGCAATTTCAGCAAGTTTTTCATCAATGCTCATATTATTGAATGATGCTTGTCTGTTTGAAATTTCAACGAATTTCTGATTTATTTCATTATCAATATCAATATGGTTCGATTTTTTAATAAATGTCATAGCGGAAATATATTTGCGTCTTTCAGCATATCTTACAGTTCCATTATCATCATTTCCATCTAAAATAATTTTATTTCTAATTTCATTATAGGTAAAATCCGTTGGCTCCACCGGAGGTCTAGCAATCACTCTTGGAAATTCTTTAATTTCATATCCCATACTATATAAATAAAAAGTTATTAAGTAAAACCAACATTTATTTTCACCATCTATAAAATTAACATCAGGTTGACAAAGTTCTCGAAATTTTGTTATTGCCTCTTCAACATCATATATTTCAAATTTATAATCATTTTTCTCTTCTCGCCCTACAAAAATATTGTATGTAACATTAACATTTTGAATTGTATCTCGAAACCGATAATGATAATCTGATTCCTTTACATTTTCAAAATAAAAATCTTTTAGATTCATATATATTCACCATTTTCTCTTTTTATTTACTCTTCAGTTGATTCTTCTTCCTCTGTTTCATTTTTTATCTCTGACTCTTCTACAATTTCTAAGTTTCTCTTTGCAACATAGCCCTCCCTTTGGACACCATTTTCATCAAGAAATGTAACCTTGTAGTAGTAATTCGTGTTTTCGATAATGGTTGCTTCTGTGTTTTCCTTTAGCTGGTAAATAACCTCTGCTTCCTTTTGGGGAAGTGCTTTCACATTACTTATATACTTAGTAGCAACAGTAAGCCCCCAATTTTGTAGACAAGGCACGACCAAAATAGATAAAAACAATCGGATAAACAACATCACAATATAATATTTTTTTTGTTTTTCCTCTGCCCAATTTTTAACTCTTTCTTGAAAGCCAATAGGATTATTTATTTGGTCATTTATGGTATCTTGAATTTCCTGTTCATTTGCAAAGTCTGTCTCCAGTCCAACCTCTTCTGCATCATTTTCCTCTTCTTGAAGAGACTCATACGCTGCATCAACAGCATCTTTGAAAGTGCCATTTGCTTCCAAAGTTTCAGAAAAAATTTTGCCATAATCAATGCTTCGTAATTGACTAATTTGTTCAGACATAAGACTATCCGTAAAATATTTCATTGCTTCTTGAATGGTCTGAAATGAACGCGCTGTGTCAATAGTACTTACTGACATTAATGATTTTGAGATATTTTGAAAGCCATCCAAGCTTTTCGCATATTCTTCTGCTATGTTTACTGCTGAAAACTGTCTTCCAATCTCTATAAAAGATTCCATTGATTGCTTGTAAGTCTCTGATATATCCAATGGAATACAAGTAGCTTTTAATGTTGCCAGCATTGACTTTGATATGTCTACATTCTGATAGTCTTTCCACATTTCTTCTATTCTATTGTTCAAAATTTCTATACTTCCTGTTAATGAAGATGTATCAAAAATCCTTTCGGACAATGTTTTGTTTAACGGCATCAACGATTTTCTAATTCTTTTAAATGATTCTAAATATGAATCATACGGTGTTTTTGAGTTATCTTTTTTCAAATATATACCTCCCTCAAAAATTTCCCAAATTCTGTTCCTAACTATACAGCGAATATTCGTAAATAAATTAAAATATCTTTTTGGGGGCACTCAGTTTTGACTGTCATCTACTCTACTTTTTGCCAATGTTTACAAAATGCTACACGCCCAATATCTCATTCGTATACTTAAACAATGTTACATTCAGCTGCATGATATCATACTGTTTGTCAATAATCGCTTTCTGTACAATCAGATCAAACTTGCTGCTCGGACTGAACGCCCAGTCTGCTCTTGCCATCAGGTCTTTTGACTGCTCCAGATCAAGATGAAGTGCAATACACAAAGCCATTACCGTCTTTTTCTTTGGATGATAATGCTCATCACACTGAATCTTTGAAAAGTGTTTCCTATCCAGGTTTGCATTTTTCCAGACATCCTTGTTGTCAATACCAGCTACCGCTATCAGTTCAAACAGCTTTTCATGAAAGGATGCTCCCATATTTGCAAGCTGATCTTCCAAGGACATATCAGATGACAGCATACATGGTTCCGTCAACCTGACATCAACATCCGATTCTTCATCAAATGTGTAACTTTCCTCAGCTTCCTCACTGCGTAGCATTGGCTCATATAGTTCTTCCGGTATATGTCTGCTTCTGGCTCGTCTCCGACTTTCTATCGGATATTCCTTCTTATGACTCGCTCTGACATAATTGGCATCTATATAGGAATCTATCTCGCCAACTATCTGTCCGGATAGCTGAAATGATTTCTTGTCAAACACCACAAGAATAATCTGCATTTCATTTTCTGTAAGAAACTCACTGAATACGGATACTGCTATCTGTAATGCCTTATCCTTTGGAAAACCATACACTCCGGTTGAAATCAATGGAAATGCAATGCTCTCACATTTCAATTCAACAGCTTTTTGCAGAGACTTCCTGTAACAGCTCTCCAGGATTTCAAACTCATGTTTCTTACCATCTTCCCATATTGGACCCACAGTATGTATGATATATTTTGCCTGTAGCTGATATGCTCCTGTAACAGCTATGTCCCCTCTGGCAATTTTCCCAATCTTCCTACGTTCCGCCAGTACCTGCTCAATTCCTGCTGCTTCATAGATTGCCAAATCCGTGCCACTTGCACATATCGGATTTGGATTAGCAGTATTGACAATAGCATCTGCCTTTACCTTTGTTATATCATTTCGGACAATCTTAAATGGCATAGGGCACCTCCTTTTCCGTGAGTTTATAAATCAATTCTTCTTCGCCCTTGTAAGTTCCTTTTCTATCCATGTCATAATCACATCCACAAGATAATCCTGCTGTACCTGACTGAGTTCTCTACCTGGTTGCATCTTATGCCATTTTCTGATGCATTCCCGACAACAGTTTGCCGTTGCATGTTGAGCTATAAATATCGGATATCCTTTCATTGGTGTCTGCTTTCCATCATTCGGAATAAATGCCGGTGCCTCACGCTTTGCAATAAAATCCTGTGCGTGCTACCTTATCACATCCAATCCTTTTTCATTGATGTAATCAATATCCTTTTGCTTTAAATCATGACCACCGGCTTAGCCGGTGGTTTGCTTTGACCCTATAAGGGTCTGT
>CAYMCM010000121.1:0-3686 GCA_964388945.1 uncultured Roseburia sp. | reverse complement strand
AGTCCATTATACACTATTTCTGACTGTTTGAGAAATTTCCTATAAAGTAAAAAAGCAACCGGAACATCTCTGTTTCGATTGCCATGAAAATAATGTCATTTTCATTTATAGATCAAGCATTTCCGCCGCTTTCAGCAGTTTACATCTCCTCCACGACCTGAAAAATATAAAACTTCAGATAATAGGACTCATCCGCCGCCCAGAGGATCGGGTGATCCGGTGACTGGGTACGAAATTCTACCTGACGCAGACGCTTATGAACATTGTGCGCCGCCTGATTGATGGTCTTTGTAAAAAGCTCATAAGTCATAAAGTGGGAGCAGGAACAGGTTGCAAGATAACCTCCGTCTTTTACTAACTTCATACCACGCAGATTGATCTCACGATATCCCTTGATGGCATTTTTGACAGAACTGCGTGATTTGGTGAACGCCGGCGGATCAAGGATGACCACATCAAATTTTTCTCCGGCTTTTTCCAGCTCCGGAAGCAGTTCAAAAACATCCTCACACTGAAAACGTACCGTATTGCTAAGTTTATTTAATGCCGCATTTTCGGCTGCCTGACGCACCGCAAGTTCGGATGCATCCACGCCGAGTACGCTCTTTGCACCGGCGATTCCGGCGTTTAACGCAAATGAGCCCGTGTGCGTAAAGCAGTCAAGCACCTTCGCACCACCACAAAGCTTCTGGATCGCCAGACGATTATATTTCTGATCCAGGAAAAATCCGGTCTTCTGGCCATCTTTTACATCCACAATGTATTTTACACCATTCTCAACGATCTCAACATTCGTATCAAACGGCTCACCGAGAAATCCCTTGATGCGCTCCATACCTTCTTTTTCCCGCTCTTTTGCATCACTTCGCTCATAGACACCGCGTATCGTGATCCCGTCTTTGGCAAGTGTCTCCTTTGCGAGTTTCACGATCAGTTCCTTATAACGGTCGATGCCGAGTGCCAGAGACTGTACAACAAGAATATCAGAAAATTTATCAATGACCAGTCCCGGCAGAAAATCTGCATCGCCAAACACAAGACGGCAGCTCGATGTGTCCACGGTCTTTTTTCGATATTCCCATGCGCGTTCGATCCGCATCCGGAAAAACTCCTCATTGATCTCCCGCTTTGCGTCTCTCGTAAGCATCCGCACTCTTATCTTTGAATTTTGATTGATAAAACCAATTCCCATCGGATATCCGTCAAAATCATGAACATCCACGAGATCCCCGTTTTCAAATCCGCCCATCACAGAGTCGATTTCATTATCAAATACCCACAGTCCGCCGCTTTTTATCGTTCTTCCTTCTCCTTTTTTTAAGGTAACAACTACTCTCATCTTTTTTCTCCTATCTTTGACCGGCATCCGCCGTTTTTTCCTTTTTTCCTCTGTTTACAATATAAATGCCCGCACACACAAAAACAAGTGCGATCACACTTTTTACACCAAGTGTCTGCTTCTCACCGTTTAACAACAGTGCCGAAAGAATCACGCCAAACACCGGATTCATGAAACCGAACACTGCAACCCGTGAGATCGGATTATATTTAAGCAGTACACCCCAGAGGCTGTATGCCACCGCTGAGATCAGCGCAAGATAGACAAGCATTGCTGTTGATGCCGCATGAAAGCCCGTTACCTTTCCACCAGCCACAAAACCGCATACACTCATGATGATTCCTCCGATCACAAATTGATAACCGCTTAACAGCACCGGATTTTCTGTTTTTGAATACCGTTTTAAAAACACGGAAGAAAATGCATAGGCAACGGTTGATAAAAAGATAAATCCTTCTCCGATAAAGGAAAATGATGTATCAAGTCCGCTTCCGGTCAGATTGACCAATACTACGCCAACAAATCCGATGATACAGCCTAAGATCTTATCCGCTGTCAGTTTTTCCTGATGAAACACAAGACTTGCAACTAAGATTGCAACAAATACATTGACCGCCTCAATGATCGATGCCTTGACACCTGTCGTATGCGCCAGTCCGATATAAAAGAACAGATACTGCCCAACCGTCTGAAGCATGGAAAGCCAGAGAATCTTTCCAAGTGTCTGACGTTTCAAAATGAGCACACCCCGGTTTAATACACTTCCTATTATAATAGTAAGAATTCCGGCAAGCGTAAAACGGTATCCGGCAAACAAAATCTGGGATGCCGTATCCTCCGCGCCGATCGCAAACATCTGGTATCCGATCTTGATGCAGGGAAATGCACTTCCCCACAATCCACAGCAAAGCAGTGCGCCAAGCCATACCACGATCGTTTTTGACATAAATTCTTCTTTGGTAAACTTTTTCTTTTCCATAAAATACAATGCCTTTCTTAACTGTTTTCTTCTTAATGTCCTGTTTTTTATTGTACTACTTTTTCCTGCAAAATGCTTCAAAAAGATATGGATTCTGTTATAATTGTGATAGCTTACAAACATTTCACAGGAGGTTTTTATGGTTACCATCAGTCTTTGCATGATCGTAAAAAATGAAGAAGCCGTATTGGCGCGGTGTCTTGATTCCATTCATGATTTAGTCGACGAAATCATCATCGTGGATACTGGCTCCGCCGACCGCACAAAGGAGATTGCCGCGCGCTATACAGACCAGATCTATGACTTTATGTGGACAAATGACTTTTCCGCCGCACGGAATTTTTCTTTTTCCAAAGCAAATATGGACTATATCTATGCCGCTGATGCAGATGAGATGTTAGATGCAACAAACCGCACCCGGTTTTTACAATTAAAACAGTGTCTCATCCCGGAAGTCGAGATCGTTCAAATGAAATACGTGACAAAGACCGATTTTAACACGGTGCTAAATTTTAAAAAAGAATACCGCCCGAAGCTTTACAAAAGACTGCGTTCTTTTACCTGGACAGACCCGATCCATGAGACTGTACGCTTAGAACCCATTGTATTCGACAGTGATGTAGAGATCCTGCATCTGCCGCCTGCCCCGCATCAGAAACGGGATTTTGCTGTTTTTTTGCATGCGTATCAAAAAGATGGCGTACTCTCAAAAAAAATCATGCGCATGTACGCAAAAGAGCTGTTCATCTCCGGCACAGACGAAGATTTTATCAAAGCTGCTCCCGTATTTGAAACATATCTTGCATCACCTGCCGCTGATGCTGCCCAAAATGCATCCCCCGCAAAAGAAGCTTCGCTGGTACTCTTACATACTGCGCGCATCACCGACAATTTTCCGCTTCTTTTAAAATTCAGTCTCGATGATATGCTGACTACACCAAGTGCGGAAGCCTGCCTTGAGATTGGTAACTGGTTCTTTGAAAAGCAGATGTACGACACCGCCATCCTGTGGTTTTTTCATGCCGCTTTTGAAGCAGAAAGTATCTTAAATGTGCGAAGCTCCGGAAATCTTCCGCGCGCCCGTCTTTCCGACAGCTACCGCGCGCTCGCCGAATGCTCCCGCGGCACAAAAACGGATTCCGAGATCCAGTCGTATTTAGACACCGCCGATGATTACCAAAGACAAAGCGAAGAATGGGAACTGCCGGAAGAATAACTATTTATGACTCACCAACGTTTGAAAGGCTGACCATAGCAGAGCGAAGATGTGAGAACTTGTTCGCGTCCCATTAGAAACGTGCGCCGCTAGGCGCACAATAAAAAAAGGAAACTTCTGCGAAGTTTCCTAAAACAAAAGCGATAGACGGG
>CAYMCM010000120.1:0-3742 GCA_964388945.1 uncultured Roseburia sp. | reverse complement strand
TTTTTATACATTTTGAAATAAATTTAAAGGAAAAGTAAAATATTTTTATCCAACTTTACGATTGATTTTTACCCCAAGAAGTTTTATTCTTTCATATGCGAGTTTCATAACTCGCACTTTTTCAATACGAAATTTCTATTTTTTGCATATACAAACACTAAGGGAGGATTGTTTCATATGCGTACATTGAAGGCTTTTTTTACGAAATTACAGAATTTTAAACAAACTTTGCAGCAAAAGCATGCAAAGAAAGAACCGAATGTCCATGTCATGAAAGCTGTTGCATTCATGAACCGTTATTCGATTCTTTTTCATGCGGTTTTATCCTGTCTGCTGTGCTTCATGATCGAATGCATTTCCAGACGTTCTTTTTTCTCCGCATGCAGCTTTGTAAGCGGACACACGCTGGCATACTTTTATAATGCGTTCATTATCTTTGTTTCGCTGTCGCTTGTCTACCTGTTCAAGCACAGAGCATTGCTGCGTGTATTGATCAGCGGTTTCTGGCTGTTCCTCGGCACGATCAACGGATGCATTCTTTCTAAACGTGTCACACCGTTTGGTTATACGGATCTGAAATGCCTTTCTGATCTGTTAGCCATGCAGAACACCAATTATTTTACCGCAACCGAAGCGATCACTGTAGTAACGATTGTTGCTATATTCCTCGTTTTCTGCATCTGGCTCGGTCTACACGGTCCGAAATTCCAGGGCAGGAACCACCGTATTTTCGCTCCGCTTTTTGTTGTCGGACTCTTATTTATGCTTCCGATCACAACAAAGGCAGCACAGGATTCCAATGTCATTGCTTCGTATTTTTCCAATATCGCGCAGGGCTATGAAAATTACGGCTTTGTCTACGGATTTTCTTCAAGTGTTGTCGGCCGCGGCATGACAAAACCGGATGACTATAACGAAGAAACGATTGAAGCACTGAACGCTTCTTCTGCAAATGCGGGTGAAACTACTGTATCTTCCGATGACCAGCCAAACATCGTCGTGGTACTGCTTGAGTCTTTCTGCGACCCGACTGAGATCAACTTCTTACAGCTCTCCGAAGATCCGATCCCGAATTTCCAGAATCTGTATGAAAACTATTCTTCCGGCTATCTGACCGTTCCGGTCGTTGGTGCCGGAACTGCAAACACTGAGTTTGAAATTCTGACCGGTATGAGCATGCAGTATTTTGGAACCGGCGAATATCCTTATAAAACGATCTTAAAGGAAACAGATTGTGAAAGCATTGCATCTGATCTTTCTTCTATCGGATACGGCACACATGTCGTACACAACAACGGCGGTAACTTTTACAGCCGCGCCAACGCCTTTTCCATGATGGGCTTTGACACCTTCACCAGTAAGGAAATGATGAACATTCAGGAATACACCCCACTCGGTGACTGGCCGACCGACAACATCCTGATCAATGAGACCAAAAAGGCTATGGATGCCACTCCGGGTCAGGCTGATCTGGTCTACACGATCACGGTACAGGGACACGGCGATTATCCGACCGAAAAGATCATTGCCAACCCGGAGATTACCGTTTCTGGTGCAGATACTCCGGAAGCCAATAATCAGTGGGAATACTATGTAAATGAAATTCATGAAGTGGATAAATTTATCGCAAACCTGACCGACATGCTTTCCAAGCGGGATGAGAAAACCATTCTCGTGTTGTTCGGCGATCATCTTCCTACCATGGGCTTAGAAGATTCCGACATGAAATCCGGTGATATTTTTAAGACCAAATATGCAACCTGGAATAACTTCGGTATGGCAAAACAGGATGCTGACATCACTGCTTATCAGCTTCTTGCAAATGTCACCAATCAGGCTGGTATCCACGAAGGAACCATGTTCTCTTATACACAGAGCCAGTTAAACCAGGGACTGACCGGAACAGATGAATACCGGAACGGTCTGAAAAACCTGCAGTACGATCTTCTTTACGGAAACCGTTACAGCTACAACGGCGAGGATAAATATCCTGCCACCGATCTTGTGATGGGAATCGATGATGTCACTGTAAACCGTACCTGGTTTAACAGTTCCGGAGACATCTGTGTCAGTGGATCAAACTTCACTCCGTGGAGTAAAGTATTTGTAAACGACGAAAAAGTAAGCACTGCATTTATCTCAAGTTCCTTACTCCGTATCTCCGCAGACAGCATTACAGATGGTGATACCATTAAGGTAAATCAGATGGGCTCCAGCAATACCGTCTTCCGCAGTTCAAACGAGATCATTTATGTCGACCCGACTGTCGATCACTCGGAAGAAACGACAGAAACCGAAACAGAAAACACAGCCGCACCGGAAACACCGGATATTACCACTCCGGACGCTGACACGACGAATGCAGAAGCCGCAGCTCCGGCTTCTGATGACGGCAGCGCATCCGCCGGGGAAACAGCTCCTGCTGAAGCAAATGTGACTGTACCGGATGGTACGGTACAATAATCCTGTTTATTGATCTATGATAGATACTAAGAATAGGGCAGTGCACGAAACTATGCACTGCCCTATTTCTCTTTTAATGACCGAACTTTTCGTTCCGTGATCTTATCTTTTTTCGTAAGTACGCCGCAAAGCAATGGTGCATCCGGATCGTATTGCCTGCAGTTTTTTCTGACACTTTCCTGACTCATGTTCGCATAACAATATCCACATCCGTTTTTGCAGGTATCATAAGCACCGATCTCTACGCTTTCTACACATCCGCACGCAGGTCTTTGATTTTTGTCTTTTCCCGCTTTTATCTTATAACCAATGATGTCTTCTATCAACGCTTTATCAATACAACTGTTATGTACAATACCACAGTCTGAAAGATCTGTACTTTCCGCACAACTGGCGATCGTCATCTCATTTGCTTCCGCTATATCCTTTAACCTTGACGTAAAATCCAACAATGCAGGTTTCTCCAACTCATAAGCCCCCATTGCTTCCATCTTCTTTTTATTTTTTGCGTAAATGTCAACAAAGCTGATCACACACTTATCGGTATAGCCGTTCAGCGCACCTGCGATCTGCGCAAACGCCTTCAGATGATACTCCGGCGTATAAGCTTTCGTAAACAGGATCGGATCATATCTCCATATGACTCTTTTATGTCCGATCTGCCCTGACAGTCTCTGATAGACCGGGATCATTTTTTCTTTTTTATGCGGAACATTGCACTCTATATCTTTTCCATATCCGGTCAGTGTAAACTGAAAATAATAGTTATATGCCGCCAGTTCATCCAGCCTGTCCAGCATCGGCTCCGGATTTTTTGTCCAGAATACCATGCAGTCCACCACTTCCGGCGACAGATCGATCTTACTGATCTGGTGCGGATTCATCGGATTTCTGACATATACAAATCCTTCGTTTATCCGGTTAAAAAACCAGTCGGAGTAATAATTGGGGATGTCTGTTCTGCGGCTGACACTTAAGATCATGATGTTTTATCCTTTCTGAGGGAATGGCTTTAAGATTTTTCATAACTATTTTCATTCTTCATCCACACATCCTCATTGTACAATGTAACCGGAAAGTCTGTTTTCTTTCCAGTTCTAAATCCAACTTTCACAAATTTTGTCTTGAAAGTTTACCCACCGCATACTATAATGGACATGAAGAAAGAGAAGCAACCGCCCACAAAGTGGTTAGCCTCTTAAATGGTTATTTAATAAGCCACTCAGTCCGGCCAAGACAGGAGTGGCTTATTTATTTTCGCTTGTTGTTCCTATCTATG
>CAYMCM010000119.1:0-3930 GCA_964388945.1 uncultured Roseburia sp. | reverse complement strand
AGAGAGAATTCCACCGCATAAGTGGGCGGTGGAATTTAAAATTTCAATTTTTGGAGATCACCCAAATTCATTTAAATAGTTGCAACCACCGTAAATTCAACGTATAATGGGAGCAGACCTGAGGAAATGGGGATCTTACAATGCCAGAGAAAAAGGAAGACGAATTTGCGTTTATTAAAGAAAAGATAAAGGACAAGCCGATCAGCAAACGAGAGCTGCTGTCAAAGGCAGCAGTGCTTTTGGTGGCGGCAGTCGTATTTGGACTTATCGCCTGCTTTGTCATCACGCTGGTGCAGCCCTATATGGAGAAGTGGCTGTATCCGGAGGAAAAGCCGGTGGTGACGATCCCGAAGGATGAACTCAGACCGGACACGGAAGAGGAAACAGAAAGGGATTTAGAGACAGAAAATGCGGCGCCGGTCTACATAACTGAGACGCAGGAACTGGAGATCACAGATTATCAGAAATTACAAAATAAGATCTATGCCATCGGCGAAGAACAGAATCAGTCCATTGTCACGGTGACCGGCGTAAAAAGTGATATGGACTGGTTCAATACGCCTTATGAGAGCTCCGGACAGGCGAGCGGTGTTATCATTGCGAATAATGGGCAGGAGCTGCTGATTTTGACCGAGAAGAAAGTGATCACAGACGCACAGGCGATCCGCGTGACGTTTATGGACGGAACGATCGTGAATGCAGTGCTAAAACAGTATGACGGAAATACCGGGGTAGCAGTTTTAAGTGTGGCACTGTCTGACATTCCGAATCAGACATTGGGTGCCGTAAAGACGGCAGTGCTCGGCAATTCCTATATGGTAGAGCCGGGAACGGTGGTCATTGCGCTCGGAAGTCCGCTCGGTGCGAATTTTTCAATCCTGGCAGGAGATATTACGGCGACTGAAAACAGCGTATCCACGCTGGATGCGACCTATCATGTCTTAAATACGGATATTGTGGGCAGTAGCAGCGGAAGCGGCGTTTTGATCAATTTAAACGGTGAGGTCATCGGGCTGATCATGCAGGGATACAGCAGCAGCGGGGATATGAATACGCTGACAGCGGTATCTATTTCGGAGTTAAAGGAAGTCATTGAAATGCTTTCGAATAATCAGAGCATTCCGTATCTTGGAGCGAAGTTAAGTACGGTCACGGATGAGATATCCGCATCCTATGATCTGCCGAAAGGTGCGTATGTGAAGTCGGTGGAGATGGATTCCCCGGCAATGAACGCAGGACTGCAGAGCGGCGATGTGATCGTGGAGTTAAACGGTGCAGAGATCACAACGGTTTCGGATTATACGGACAAACTGCGTTCCCTTTTGCCGAATACGAACGTGAGCATCACAGTAAAAAGACAAGGAACAGACGGCTATACAAAGATCACCTGTACAGCGGTCGTTGGAGTTTTGGAATAAATTTTGGAGGATTGGACATGAGATATATTGAAACATTACGTGAGGGAGAAAGAGTCAATGAGGTTTTTCTCTGTAAACATAAACAGGCGGCAGTCACAAAGAACGGCAAACCGTATGAATCCCTGATGCTGCAGGATAAAACAGGAATTTTGGATGCAAAGATCTGGGATCCGGGTTCACAGGGGATCGATGATTTTGACAGCCTTGACTATATCAATGTGGTTGGAGATTTGACCAGTTTTCAGGGGGCACTCCAGCTAAATGTCAAGCGTGTGAGAAAGGTACAGCCGGGCGAATATGACCCGAAGGATTATCTTCCGGTCAGCAGTCGTGATATTGATGAGATGTATGAAGAACTTACCGCCCATATTGCAAAGATGAAAAATCCGTATTTAAAACAGCTTGTAAGCAGTTTCTTTTTAGAAGATGCGGACTTTGAGAAACGGTTTAAATTCCACTCTGCAGCAAAGAGTGTGCATCATGGATTTGTCGGCGGACTGTTAGAGCATACATTAGGAGTTACAAAGCTCTGCGATTATTTTGCGGACAATTATCCGATTTTAAACCGTGATCTGCTCGTTGCGGCAGCGATGTTTCACGACATCGGAAAGCTTTCGGAGCTTTCCACATTTCCGGAAAATGATTATACAGATGCAGGACAGCTTCTCGGTCATATTATGATCGGTGCGGAAGTCGTGGGAGAGCGTATCCGTCAGATTCCGGATTTCCCGGTTAAACTTGCAAATGAATTAAAACACTGTATTCTGGCGCATCACGGGGAACTTGAATTTGGTTCACCGAAGAAACCGGCTCTCGTTGAGGCGGTAGCACTCACGTTTGCAGACAATTTGGATGCAAAGATGGAGACAATGAAAGAAGCATTCGCAAAAGTGCCGGACGGAAATACCGAGTGGCTCGGATTTAACCGTCTGTTTGATTCGAATATCAGAAAGACCAGTATTTAAAGGTGAACGATTTTGAAAAAAGATGATGTAATAGAACTAAAGATAGAAGATATGGGCGTGGACGGCGAAGGCATCGGAAAAGCAGAAGGCATTACACTGTTTGTCAAGGATGCTGTGATCGGTGACGTAGTGCGGGTGAAGATCATGAAGATGAAAAAAAGCTATGGCTACGCAAGATTGTGTGAAGTTGTGACACCATCGCCTTACCGTGTCAAACCGCTATGTCCGGCAAGCCGCCCTTGCGGCGGCTGCCAGCTTCAGGCACTTTCCTATGAAAAGCAGCTTGAATTTAAGGAAAATAAGGTGCGTAACAATCTTAGGCGTATCGGTGGCTTTGCGGATATTTCGATGGAGCCGATCATCGGCATGGAGCAGCCGTATCACTACCGCAACAAGGCGCAGTTCCCGATCGGCAGGGATAAGAACGGAAAACTTACTGCTGGTTTTTATGCGGCGCGTACCCACAGCCTGATCCCGGTTGAAAAATGTTATCTCGGAGCCGATATTAACGAACCGATCTTACAAAGAATCCTGCAGATCATGGAGCAGGAGCATATTGAACCATATGATGAGAAGACGCACACAGGACTGGTGCGTCATATTTTGATCCGGTTTGGATTTACGACTAAAGAAATCATGGTCTGTTTTGTCCTGAATGGAAAAAAACTGCCAAAGCAGGAGAAATTTATTGCTTCACTTACCGAAATTCCGGGCATGACGAGTATTTCCATAAACCGTAATGAAAAGAATACGAACGTGATCTTAGGCGAAAAAACGATCACGATCTGGGGACAGGACTATATCACAGATTATATTGGCGGTGTCAAATACCAGATTTCACCGCAGTCTTTTTATCAGATCAATCCGGTGCAGACAAAAGTATTATACGGCAAAGCTTTAGAATACGCAGGACTCACGGGAGAGGAGACAGTGTGGGATCTCTACTGCGGAATCGGAACTATTTCGTTATTTCTGGCGCAAAAAGCAAGGAAAGTCTTTGGTGTTGAAATCGTCCCACAGGCGATCGAGGATGCGAAAAAGAATGCCGCACTAAACGACATCACAAACGTGGATTTCTTTGTCGGCAAGGCGGAAGAAGTATATCCGGCTTATGTGAATGGGCATAAAGACGAAGCACGCGCTGAGGTCATCGTTGTCGATCCGCCGCGCAAGGGCTGTGAGGAAAGCCTGCTTTCCACGATTGTGTCCATGGCACCTGCGCGTATCGTGTATGTGAGCTGTGATTCCGCTACACTTGCACGCGACTTAAAATATTTGTGCGGACAGGGGTATGAGCTGAAGCGTGTACAGGCGGTGGATCAGTTCTGCCAGACGGGGCATGTGGAGACGGTGTGCTTATTGTCCAAACTCCACGAGGCGAAGCATCATGTGAATGTAACTCTTGATATGGATGAGTTGGATCTGACCGATGCGGAGAAGAAAGCCACCTATGAAGAAATCAAGGCATATGTGCTTGAGAATACCGGATTAAAAGTCAGCAATCTTTACATTGCCCAGGTAAAACAGAAATATGGTATTATTGAAAG
>CAYMCM010000118.1:0-3972 GCA_964388945.1 uncultured Roseburia sp. | reverse complement strand
TACCGGAAGCTGCGAACTGGCAAACTTCACCGATGTTAGAAGCCTTAGAAGCCTGACCGCCGGTATTGGAGTACATTTCTGTATCGAATACCATAACGTTTACGTTATTTCCGGAAGCGAGTACATGGTCTAATCCGCCGAAGCCGATATCATAAGCCCATCCGTCACCACCGAAGATCCATACAGACTTCTTAGCAAGATAATCTCTCTTTTCAAGAGCTGCTGCCGCATCCGGGCATCCGGCTGCTGCTGCTTTTTCAAGCTCTGCGATAAGATCTTTTGCTGCAGGTGTATTTGCTTTTGTATCATTCTTTGTTTCTTCAAATTTAGCGAATGCTGCTTTTAATTCAGCACTTGCTTTATCGGATTCAGCACATTTCTTTGCGCTTGCGATAGCCTGGTCACGAAGAACCTGCTGTCCGATTTCCATACCAAGACCATGCTCAGCATTATCCTCGAATAAGGAGTTTGCCCATGCCGGACCCTGTTTGGAATCTTTGTTTACTGTATACGGTGAAGTTGCTGCAGGACCACCCCAGATAGAAGAACATCCTGTTGCGTTTGAAATATACATATGTTCTCCGAATAACTGTGTGATCAGACGAGCGTAAGAAGTCTCTGCACATCCTGCACAGGAGCCTGAGAACTCAAGCAGCGGCTGATTGAACTGAGATCCTTTTACGGTATTGTCTGCCGGTACGCCAGGTTTCTTGCCAACATTTGCTACCAGGTAATCGAATACCGGCTGCTCTGCTGCCTGAGATTCCTGCGGAACCATTTCGATTGCGCCAACCGGACAAACTGTGATACACTCGCCGCATCCCATACAATCTAACGGAGATACGCTCATGGTGTATTTGTATTCACCAGCTTTCGGCTTTGTATCTGCAAGTTTGATGTTGGACGGAGCAGCTTTTACTTCTGCATCATCTAACATAAACGGACGGATTGTCGCATGTGAACATACGAATGCACACTGGTTACACTGGATACATTTTTCTGCATCCCAAGTTGGAACTGTTACGGCTGTACCACGTTTCTCATATGCAGCAGCACCAAGTTCGAACTGTCCATCCGGGTTTCCGGTAAATGCAGAAACCGGAAGGCTGTCACCATCCATTAAGGAGATCGGTCTCATCAGGTCGTTGACCATCTTAACAACTTCCGGACGACCAGTGATCTCTTTTGCAGGAGCATCTGCTGCCGGATTAGACCATGATGCCGGTACTTCTACTTTATGTACAGCATCTACACCAGCATCGATTGCCTTGTAGTTCATTTCTACGACTGCGTCACCCTTCTTGCCATAGGATTTCTTAGCTGCTGCTTTCATGAAATCTACAGCCTGCTCGATCGGCATAACGTTTGCAAGTTTAAAGAATGCGGACTGAAGAATTGTGTTGGTACGTTTGCCCATTCCGATTTCAATAGCCTTGTCGATTGCGTTGATGGTGTATAACTGGATATTGTTGTCAGCGATGTATTTCTTAGCTTCTGCATTTAAGTGCTCTTCTAATTCTGCATCACTCCACTGGCAGTTGATCATGAATACTCCGCCTGGTTTTACATCCTGAACCATCTTGAATCCCTGATTTACATAAGCCGGATTATGACAGGCTACGAAGTCTGCCTGGTTGATGTAGTACGGGCTTCTGATCGGCTTATCACCAAATCTTAAGTGAGAAATGGTAACACCACCGGTCTTCTTGGAGTCATACTGGAAGTATGCCTGGATATATTTATCTGTGTGGTCACCGATGATCTTTGTAGAGTTCTTGTTTGCACCTACAGTACCATCTCCGCCAAGTCCCCAGAACTTGCATTCTACAGTACCCGGAACTGCTGTGATCGGAGCCGGTTTTACTTCCGGTAAGCTTAAGTTTGTAACGTCATCGACGATACCTACTGTAAATCTTGCCTTCGGAGCATCCTTCTCTAATTCTTTGTAGATTGCAAATACAGAAGATGGAGGAGTATCTTTGGAACCTAAGCCGTAACGTCCACCTGTTAATACAACCGTATCAAGACCTGCTTCACGAAGTGTAGTAGCAACATCAAGGTATAACGGTTCGCCAAGAGAACCCGGTTCTTTTGTTCTGTCAAGTACAGCAACCTTCTTAGCAGTCTTCGGCAGTGCCTTCAAGAATGCATCAGATACCCAAGGACGATATAAACGAACTTTAACAAGTCCGACTTTTTCTCCCTTAGCGGTCAGGTAATCGATAACTTCTTCTGCTACGTCGTTAATGGAACCCATAGCAACGATAACACGTTCAGCATCCGGTGCTCCGTAGTAGTTGAATAAGTCATAATCTGTACCTAATTTTTCGTTTACTTTCTTCATATATTTGGAAACGATTTCCGGCAGGTTGTCGTATGCAGAGTTGCATGCTTCACGATGCTGGAAGAAAACGTCTCCGTTTTCATGAGAACCACGCATAGCCGGATGTTCCGGATTTAATGCATGTGCACGGAATTCTTTTACTGCATCCATATTGCACATTTCTTTTAAGTCTGCGTAATCCCATTTTTCGATCTTCTGGATCTCGTGAGATGTACGGAATCCGTCGAAGAAGTTGATGAACGGAACTTTTCCTTCGATTGTTGCAAGATGTGCAACCGGGCTTAAGTCCATAACTTCCTGTGGGTTAGTTTCGCATAACATGGCGAAACCAGTCTGACGACAGGCATAAACGTCACTGTGATCACCGAAGATATTCAGTGACTGTGCAGCAACGGTACGTGCTGATACGTCAAATACGCAAGGAAGCTGTTCACCTGCGATTTTATACATATTCGGGATCATAAGTAAAAGTCCCTGAGAAGCTGTAAATGTTGTTGTTAAAGCACCTGCAGCAAGAGAACCGTGAACTGCACCAGCAGCACCCGCTTCTGATTCCATCTCTACAACCTTAACCTGGTTGCCGAAAATATTCTCCTGTCCTGCTGCTGACCACTGATCGACAGTATCTGCCATCGGGCTGGAAGGGGTAATTGGGTAAATAGCTGCAACATCTGTAAACGCATACGCTACATGAGCTGCGGCGGTGTTACCGTCCATAGACTGTTTTGCTCTAGACATTTGTTTTCCTCCTTTTATATAGCTTTAATTAATGATAAAAATTAATTAAAATGTCTTTTAGACCTATGATCCTATTTTAGCATTTAATTTGTCGAATGTAAAGCATTCTGCTGTACGAAACCAGATACAATTTGCGGTTTTTTATTGCTTTTCTTACAGTTTTTTAGTATGATACGAATTAGCATGATTACACGCAGTATAAGCGAAAAGAGTGAGGAGAATCAAAGAATATGATCAGTGCAAATAATATCACTTTACGAATTGGGAAAAAAGCCCTCTTTGAGGACGTAAACATTAAATTTACCGAAGGAAACTGTTACGGTCTGATCGGTGCCAACGGTGCCGGAAAATCTACTTTCTTAAAGATCTTATCCGGACAGCTTGAACCGACCAGCGGTGATGTTGTCATCACCCCCGGACAGCGTCTTTCCTTCTTACAGCAGGATCACTTTAAATATGATGACTTTACCGTTCTTGATACTGTCATCATGGGAAACAAGCGCCTGTATGACATCATGAAGGAAAAAGATGCGATCTATGCCAAAGAAGACTTTTCCGATGAAGACGGCATCCGCGCCAGTGAACTGGAAGCTGAATTTGCAGAGATGGACGGCTGGAATGCAGAATCCGATGCTGCCATGCTCTTAAACGGACTCGGCATCGAGACAGACGTACATTATACCATCATGAGTGAACTTCCAGGTGCTTTAAAGGTCAAGGTATTACTCGCACAGGCACTGTTTGGCAATCCGGACATCCTGCTGCTCGACGAGCCGACCAACCACTTAGATCTTGACGCCATCGCATGGCTGGAAGAATTCCTGATCAATTTTGAAAACACCGTCATCGTGGTATCTCATGACCGTTACTTCTTAAATAAAGTATGTACC
>CAYMCM010000117.1:0-3978 GCA_964388945.1 uncultured Roseburia sp. | reverse complement strand
GCCTTGTTTCTGGCAGCCTTTGTTTCATTTACTAAAATTCTTTTCTTTGCAGATTTGATGTTAGCCAACCTGTACACCTCCAATTATTGTGAAATAAAATCGTTTTTGTTATATCAGAGCCGGACACGGACGATCTGGTATAAACATACTATGATATTGTAGCTTTCAGAAGAAAATCTGTCAATACATATTTTCAATTTTTTTGTAAAAAATAGAAATACAGATGGGTTATATGGAAAAAATACAGGTGGTGAAGAGATGTACGAGATAAGGACAGACCTTGCGCTGGAAGCAAGAGAAAGATTTGAAGAAGACAATGTGGAAATCAAAGGTGTTGTGCTGGAGGAAAAAAAAGCTGGAAAGGATATGCTGATCTCAAAAGTGGTCATTGAGACGGAAAATGGAGCAAAAAGCATGGGGAAACCGAAAGGAACCTATATCACACTGGAAGCACCGAATATGATGGAGGATGATGAGGCGTATCACAGACAGATCTCGGTGGAGCTTGCACGCATTATCCGTGAACTGGTACCGCTCGAAAAAAAGGACATGTCACTTTTGGTCGTGGGCCTTGGAAACCGTGAGGTGACACCGGATGCGCTGGGTCCCAATGTGGTGGATCATCTGTTTGTTACACGCCATATGATACGGGAGTTTGGCGTCTATGCGTTGGGAGCGGAGCATACGAATCAGATCAGCGGGATTGTGCCGGGCGTGATGGCACAGACTGGTATGGAAAGCCTTGAGATCGTGCAGGGCGTGGTAAAGGAGACAAAGCCGGACTGTATTTTTGTGATCGATGCGCTTGCGGCGCGCAGCGTCAAGCGTTTAAACCGAACAATCCAGATCACAGATGCCGGAATCAATCCCGGTTCCGGTGTCGGGAATCACAGAAATGGGATCAACAGGGAAAGTCTGGGCGTTCCGGTGATCGCGATCGGTGTGCCTACGGTGGTTGATGCGGCAACGATCGTAAGTGATACGATGAGCAGTCTGATCGGAGCAATGACGCAGGCGGAGCATTTGAAACGGATCGGTCACTCCTTAAATGCCTTAGAGGAGTCGGAAAAGCATGCGTTGTTTCGGGAACTGCTATCTCCTTCTTTAAATGCGATGTTTGTCACACCGAAAGATATTGACGAATCCATCCGGCAGATCAGTCTTACTTTGTCAGAAGGCTTAAATCTTGCGTTCCAAAAGAAAAAGGGCATGTCATAAGAAAGAATATACAGCATATAATATAGTATTTTCGGGTAGACAAAGGGGAATCAGGATGCATGCAAAAGAACAGAACGAAGAAAATGGGACAGCTTGCTTCGGCGGCTGTTCTGATTTTTATGGCATTTTTATGCTTTCATATTAAAAAGCAGGATATGGGAGTATCGTTTCCGGATCGGATCACGGCTGAGGTCAAAAGTGTACTGTTTCATCAGACGGCAAGGCAGTATGCGATGCAGATCGGTTACATTATGGAGCATGACGGAACAAAAAAAACAGCGGTACAGATTTTGCTCGATCTTTCCAGACGACAGTTTCCGATCACAGAATATATTGATATGGACAGTGAATATGAGACACAGGTGGAGAGCCGTTTTTCTTATGAGGAGATCGTTGCAATGGAGGCGGCGGATGAACCGGATGCTGTGGATGGTACGAATGGAGCAGGACTGACAGCAGTGGAAAATGGAGGAACATCGGAAAGCGGCTGCAGCAATATGGCGGCATCAGCAGAAAATGCAGCAAATACCCAGACAACTACAGAGTTTCAGGTAAGTCAGACACCAAAAGAAGATATTCCGTTAGATAAACTAAACGATTTTGATTATTTAGTACATAATTTTTATGTTGTAGACAAAACAACGACAATTACAGGAGAACAGTTAAACGCTTCTGAACTGCTGGCAAGAGATATGAAGCTTTCGGCACCGACAGGAAAACCGCAGATACTGATCTATCATACCCATTCACAGGAAGGTTATGTGGATTCAATACCAGGAGATCCGAAAACCACAGTGGTCGGACTTGGAGATTATCTGACGGAGCTTTTATGTGACCGTTACGGTCTTTCGGTTCTTCATCACACGGGGCAGTATGATGTCAATGACAGGGATCATGCCTATGCGAATGCGGGGCCGGCATTGGAACAGATCCTTGCGGAGAATCCGGATATTGAAGTTGTGATCGATCTGCACCGGGACGGTGTTGCAGACACAACACGTCTGGTCACGGATGTGAATGGAAAGCAGATGGCATCCATTATGTTTTTTAATGGATTAAGCCGCACAACTTCTACCGGGGACATACCGTATCTCTACAATCCGAATCTACAGGACAATCTGGCATTTTCACTTCAGATGCAGTTAAAGGCGAAACAGTATTATCCGGGATTTTCGCGGTCGATCTATTTAAAAGGATACCGCTATAATATGCATTACTGTCCGAAAACACTTCTGGTTGAAGTAGGAGCGCAGACGAATACTGTGGAGGAAGCAATGAGCGCGATGGAACCCCTTGCGGATATTTTATACCGTGTATTGACTGGAAATTAGAGGAAAACGGTTCCGTTTTTTAACGGAATGTGCTATGCTGAATTTATCCAAAATAATAAAAAACTAGTAGGAGAAGGAGGATTTTTATTATGGCAAGATTTACGTTACCGAGAGATTTGTATCATGGAAAAGGGGCACTTGAGGCATTAAAGACGTTTGAGGGGAAAAAAGCGATCATATGTGTGGGCGGTGGTTCTATGAAGCGTTTCGGCTTTTTGGAAAAAGCAAAAGCATATCTGGAAGAAGCGGGGATGGAAGTAAAACTGTTTGAAGGCATTGAGCCGGATCCGTCTGTGGACACCGTTATGAAAGGTGCGGCGGTCATGCAGGAGTTTGAGCCGGACTGGATCGTGGCAATGGGCGGGGGTTCCCCGATTGATGCGGCAAAAGCGATGTGGATCAAATATGAGTATCCGGATGTGACTTTCGAGGATATGTGCAAGGTATTCGGACTTCCGAAGCTGCGTAAAAAAGCACATTTTTGTGCAATCTCTTCCACATCAGGAACCGCAACGGAAGTAACGGCATTTTCCATTATCACGGATTATGAAAAAGGGATCAAATATCCGATCGCGGATTTTGAGATCACACCGGATGTTGCGATCGTTGATCCGGATTTGGCGGAGACTATGCCGCAGAAACTGGTGGCGCATACCGGAATGGATGCGATGACCCATGCGATCGAGGCGTATGTTTCGACGGCAAATTGTGATTTCACAGATCCGCTTGCGCTGTATGCGATCCGGATGATCCAGAATGACCTTGTAAAATCTTATAATGGTGATATGGAAATGAGAGATTCTATGCATAATGCGCAGTGTCTGGCTGGAATGGCATTTTCAAACGCTCTGCTCGGAATCGTACATTCCATGGCGCATAAGACTGGAGCGGCGTTCGCGGATCATGGCGCACATATCATCCACGGAGCGGCAAATGCCATGTATCTGCCAAAGGTCATTGCGTTTAATGCAAAGGATGAGACGGCAAAGAAACGTTATGGTGTGATCGCGGATTATATGAATCTTGGCGGAAATGATGATGACGAAAAAGTGGCACTGCTGATTAGCTATCTGCGCGGCATGAATGATGAACTGAATATTCCGCACTGCATCAAGAATTATGGCGCAGACAGCTATCCGACCGAACAGGGCTTTGTACCGGAAGAAGTATTTTTGGAGAGATTGCCGGAGATTGCAGCAAACGCGATCCTTGATGCATGTACCAGTTCGAATCCGAGACAGCCGAGTCAGGAGGAGATGGAAAAACTCTTAAAATGCTGCTATTATGATACGGAAGTGGATTTCTAGAGAAAATAAAATCAGAATAAAATAAGGATGAAAAGACCTGTTTGTCAGAGGAGTTATCTGCGGACGGGTCTTTTTAGTTTGCGCGCCATGGGCGCGCTCTAACGGGTGAAAGTCCCGAACAT
>CAYMCM010000116.1:0-4055 GCA_964388945.1 uncultured Roseburia sp. | reverse complement strand
CGATAGTCTGACCTGCGATATGAGATAAAATCGGTATCAGATAATCGGGGCTGATGTTTTCCTCAAAGGTTTCATTCAGTTTTGGATTGGTTTCAAAGTTGAAATATGCTACATTTTCATACGCCTTACGCCCAAATTCCAGAATAGAGTAGGTTTTACCAACCTGTCTTGCTCCCTGCAGAATAAGGGGTTTTCGGTGTTCACTTTCTTTCCACTCTTCTAAAAAGCTCATAATCTTTCTATACATAATTAGTCCTCCATTCAAGGTACTGAACATAGTATAGCAGATTATCGTGTAAAAACCAATGGAATTTATTTGAACATTTGCATTAAATAACACGAATATTTTTCAGAACTTCTCATATTTCGACACGAACACCGTTTTTTCTACACCTTACACCTCTCCAAACTTGGTTGTCATCAGCCTATAAAGCTCAGTATTTCTTGGAAACTTATTAACAAACGGTACAAGAGAGCTGCCGACCTTGAGTAATCCCTGTCCTGCACCGACATTCGTGATATAACTGAGCTGAAGGTCGGAGATATTAAGGAGCTTGGCAAGCTCAATTCTGTCCGTTGATGCTTGGTTTAGCATAATGATAAATTCACTGTTGGCAAGCATCGTCCTCGCCGTATGGCTCTGCAAAAGGTCGTCCACATTCGTATGCTTTGCAAAATTTTTTCAAACTCTTGCTTAGTTACTTCCCATTTGTGTGGAGGATTTTTTACCTTAATTAGTATTTCCCCAAGTAAAGCACCTATTTCTTACAAGTAACGGGTGCAGACGTGCATTTAATTCATCAATAAAGAATACGCTCCCCTTCTCCAATATTTCCTGCAATTCCGGATATAACGCAAACATCTTCAAGGTTCCGGCTGACTCCAAGCCTAACGGAATTTCCGCCATTTCATCAGAATCAATCATCTTGTGGAGTTCGTTAATCTTATATCTCTCTTCCTTGCTTTCAGCCTCCTTCCTTATTGATAGGATTGTAATTCTTTTGAAGGGGGATTTTCCGTATAAAAGCTATTTCTTTTGAATGGAGTTGCCGTCAACGGGCGATAAGTTATTCTATTGTTCATATCCTGCAACTCCTTTCGCATAAATTACTCTTTTCTTTTAATCGGATGTCTAATTACTGTCTTCCACTTCTCCGGCGCAACCTTTCTTGCGTCAGACATATAAATTTCATGATGTAACCGATTTTCATTTATGTCATTTTCATATCCATTCTCTTCCAGAAACGCATCCATAATCGCCACCGTCTCCGGCTCATTATCAAATGACCCCATATGCATGATTTGAACACATAGTCCTTCTTCAATGGTCAGAAATTCTGCTTTGCTACAATCAAGCTTTTTCTTTCTTGTTGCAGTTTCTATCGCCCACTCGAAATCCTTCTTCGTAATAAAATCAGGTAATCGAATAACAGAAATCCAGTTAAAAGCATCCTTATTCCCATAATCTGCGCCTCTTACATTGTCTTGCCACCAGAAACCTTCCAAGGGTGGAACTACATATTCGAAAAATCCTTCTATCTTGTAATCGGTTTTGTAACTCATCTTCAAAGTATATGCAACAGCATACAATACACTTATTGCCTGTTGGTACTCGCCATCCGGAGTATTCGGATTCCCTTTCCCTCTGACAGCAATATAATTAGCCGTCGGAACATTGACTATTTCAGGTTTATTCTTAGGCATATAAAATTCTTTGTATTCTTTCTTGAAATCAAAAGCCATTCCTTACACCTCCCGAACATAGTAGGAATTGTACTTCGCTCCATCATGTCCTATTAAAGCTTCTTCCGACAGACAAAATCCCATATGTTCTAAAGCCTGTATACGCTCTTGGGCAATTGAAACTGCCTTAGTGGCAATCATTTCACAGGCAAACATATCTTTCGTTTCAGGAATAATAATCCCAAGAATATCCTCTATCGTATCTTGTTTTTCATAATCACTTTTTAAATCCAGTCTGAGCAATCCGCAATTATTGAAATAATCCTTTGCTTTCCGATTAAACAGCTCTATCGTACCGATTGCACAGTCTGCACTTTTGTCAAGAACAGCCCAACGCACATAGCATCTGTTTTGGTATTCCAATCGCCAAAAATCAATCATTCTATTGATATCCTGCATATTCGTGATATAAAAATCTCCCGTACAATTATCACTATTAAAAATCGGAACCGAATTTACATCTGAATATACTTTCAGCAGGTCTTTTGCATCCTCAGCCACAATTTCTCTCAAAAGAAAATTTTCGCTTTCCATAATTGGAATCTGTTCATACACATCCATACTCATAATCCTATCAACCTCCATATTGGAATTTGTTAAACATGAAATAACTTCATGTACATTATCTCACACAAATTACGACACCTATATGTCATAGTTTATTGTATAAAAAAAGAATATCTTTTGCACTATTAATAATCCGTTCTTTTATATGCTCTGGTTCTATAATCCTGTTTCGCCGTATTATAAGCCAACATATACCAAGCGTACCATTTGTAAATAACTGCTATCGGTTCTACACAATGTTGTCTTGTTTCTCCACCATTATTTGTATAAGAAAACTTAACCACGTGCTTGTTTTTAACCGCAGACTGCAACATTTGAAGTAATTTCTCATCGCCTTCTCTTAATGCGGAAAAATCCAAAATCATACCTGTATTACTATTCTTTGATATGGCTGTTATTTTCTCGTAAATATCATCAGCCACTGGATTATTAGTAACCGTTTTTAATCCATTTATGGCAGTTATCTCTCTTTTGCGCCACAAGTTGCTCATGATAAAAGAAATTTGTATGTATAATAGAATGCCTTGTGCAATACACTTCTATTTCTTCCACCAATTCATTCCAATAACTTTTATCCCCATCCACATATATCCGTTTATACAAATCAGCATATTGAGGATACTTTTCATTTATATATCTAAGAATCCAAACCTTATATTCCCCTCTAAGATTCAAATTCTCAAACCAATACTCATCAACAAACAATCTACTCTTTTCTATAATTTCCTTATAATCTGTTATTGCTGGAAATATCGGTGACATGAATAACACCGTATGAATTCCGTTTTCATGCAATACTTTAAGCGTATTCATGCGAGCCTCAATACTACTTGCGTTATCCATATCACACTTAAAACTCTCATCCAGAGTATTAATAGACACAGCTACAGATACATCTTTAAATTGTTTCAACAATTCCACATCTCTCAAAACCAGCGATGACTTTGTTGAAATACTAACTGTGCACTCTGCATCCAGAAGCTGTTTTAATATACTTTGTGTTATACAATATTTTTCCTCATAAGGATTATAGCAATCTGTAACAGATGCCAGAAAGACCGTCTTTCCTTTTAATTTCTTTTTGCTTATGGGTTTTGTACATCTTTTGACATCTATAAATGTGCCCCATTCTTCCTTATGCCCTGTAAATCTTTTCATGAAGCTGGCATAACAGTATTTACATCTATGGGGACAGCCCACATATGGATTAATAACATAATCACTGGCAGGAAGATTGGATTTTGTCAGATAATCCTTTACCTCAATTTCCTTTTCACTTATATCCATTATCGAATTGTTCCTCCATGAAAATAGCACTCATATATTTTTTCTTCCATATAAAATATTTCTTCATATCCCTGAAACCATACAAACTCGCCATCTACTTTGCAGTGATAATGGTAATCTCCTTTTGTATAAATCTCCGGACCACGAAATGGCAACTCTGCCGGAACTTGCATAAGCACCTCTTTCAAGAAATCGCCACTAAAGTTCTCTCCTATCACACGCCCTACATAATTCATGCTCCAAACCGGTGTATCGTGTAACCATACCACTTCCTCACCAACAAAACATTCTCCTCCCAAATAGGAATCAAGATAGGTAAACCCATTTTTATCTTCGTAACGATAATCATGAGATTTCATTCTACATGAATCCACTTTGTTGTTTGCCGCTGCATAGGTATTCTTTTTTGCCACAAGAAGAAACTCAATAATCTTATTGATATCCATACTTGCATTTTT
>CAYMCM010000115.1:0-4153 GCA_964388945.1 uncultured Roseburia sp. | reverse complement strand
CATGGGCAGTTGTTTGCATCCGGGAAAGCGTAGATCTTGATTTCTTTTCCATCAACAGTGATAGAATCTTCACCAGCAGTTACTTTGTCTGCTAATTCATATTTACCCTGAGATGAATCATATTTTAATAAATGTGCTAACATCTTCGGGCTTGTTAAATCGTTGATTGCTACTACTTCGTATCCTTCTGCTCCAAACATCTGTCTGAATGCAAGACGACCGATACGGCCGAAACCATTAATTGCTACTCTTACTGCCATGTCTTAATTCCTCCTAAATTTTGATTAAGATTCTTTTTCTTTGGGCTTGTTCGCCCAACTGCTACTATTCTAACTAATTTCACGGTAAAATTCAAGTAGGTTTCTACACTTTGTTAATTTTTTCACCATTTCTTTTCTTCCCAATTCGTATTCTAACAGATTTTACAAGTATTTATTCCATACTTCCTGCTTATTTTGACAAAATGTTAAAATAGTTATTCCTTTTTCTGTATAATATGTATAAGAAATTGTTTTTCCACAAATACAATTTTCTTTTTTTGTTGGAACAATCGTGCAAAAATTGCCTGTGAGCACTGTTTTTTCGGGTTTTCTATTGAAATCCGTTTCCTTTTCTCCCTATAATAATGTTATCTGGATAAGACAAGGAGGATACCCTATGTTTTGGGATACACATATGCACTGTGCATTTTCGGGCGACAGCGATGCTGACCCGGAACTTATGATACAAAGCGCCATCGAAAACCATCTCGATGGCATCTGCTTTACTGACCACCTGGATTATGACTACCCTGAAGATCCTAAACTCTTCCTGCTGGATCTTCCCGCCTATCAGGAACGTATTTTTTCTTTAAAAGAAAAATATGCTGCAAAGATTCCGGTTTTGTGGGGGATAGAGCTTGGGCTCCAGCCGCATCTGGCACCAAAACTGTCTGATGTGACAACCCGCTTTCCGTTCGACTTTGTGATCGGTTCTTCCCACGTCGTCCACGGACAAGACCCCTACTATTCTTCTTTTTTTGAAGGGAAAGCAGAAAAAGAAGCCTACACGGAATACTTTGTTTCCATTCTGGAAAATCTGAATGCCTTTACTGATTTCGATGTCTACGGTCACATCGACTATGTAGTCCGTTATGGTCCAAATCGAAATACCGATTATTCCTATTCCAAATATGCGGATGTATTAGACGAAATCCTAAAACGACTGATCTCTCTCGGTAAAGGCATTGAGGTCAACACCGGCGGCTTCAAATACGGGCTTGGCCACCCGAATCCTTCTGAAGAGATCCTGACCCGCTACCACGAGCTCGGCGGTGAACTCTTAACGCTCGGTGCAGATGCGCACCAGCCGGAACATGTAGCATATGATTTCAAAAAGCTTCCGGAACTGTTAAAAGCATGTGGTTTTTCTTACTACACTATTTTCAAAAACCGGAAGCCGGAATTTAAAAAGCTGCCGTAACAGGCAGGGGCAGACTCTCCTTTGGGATGTCTTCCCCTGCCTGCTTTTTCAATGCAGCGACTTTTCATATTCTTTGTACGCAAGCGTCTTTTCTCTGAGTTTTCCAACACATTCCTTTAAACATTCCACGGTATATGTGATTTCCTCTAACGTCGTATCTTTTCCGAGTGTCAGTCTGAGTGAACCAGAGGCGATCTCCTCCGGCACTCCGATCGCCCGCAGCACATGTGATACCGGCTTTTCTCCCGCGGAACATGCTGAGGCGGTGGATGCGCAGATTCCTTTCATATCCAGAAGAACCAACAGATTGCTGCCTTCCACAAACTGAAAACAGAAATTTGCGTTATTCGGCAGACGGTTTTCCCTGCTTCCATTCAATCGTGTATAAGGAATCTCCTGCATCACACTTTTGATCAGATGATCCCGCAGCCTTTCCTCCCTTGCCATGCGATAAGGCATTTCAATCCCCGCAAGCTCCGATGCCTTCCCAAATCCAACGATCCCCGGAACATTCTCGGTTCCCGCACGTCTGCCGCGCTCCTGTCCGCCTCCGTCAATATAGGATTTTAATGGTGTTCCCTCTCTGATATACAAAAATCCGACACCTTTTGGCCCATAGAGCTTATGACTGCTGGTGCTCAACATATCCACTGGAATCTCCTGCACCGAGATCGGGATCTGTCCATACGCCTGTACTGCATCCGTATGGAATAAAATCCTTTTCGCCCGTGCGATCCCTGCAATCTCTTCGATCGGCTGTATTGTTCCGATCTCATTATTCGCATACATGACCGAGATCAGAATCGTATTGGGGCGGATCGCACGCTTTAATTCATCTATTTTTACTTTTCCCGTCTCATCCACATTCAGATAAGTAACCCGAAATCCTTCTTCTTCCAACGCCTTACAACTGTTTAAAACCGCATGATGCTCAATTCTTGTCGTAATAATGTGATTTCCTCTTCTGCGGTACATCCGGGCAGCCGTTTTAAGTGCCCAGTTATCCGCCTCGCTTCCGCCTGATGTAAAATAAATTTCCTCCGGTTTTGCCCCGATCACATCCGCAGCCTGTCTGCGCGCATGTTCTACCGCATCCTTACTGATCTTACCCAGATCATACAAAGTGGATGCGTTTCCGTATTTTCCAAATAAAAAAGGCTGCATTGCTTCGAGTACCTCCGGAGCGATCTGCGTGGTAGCCGCATGGTCCAGATATATCATTCCCGGCATTTCATCCCCTCCAATTTTGTCTCACATTTTGTTCTTTCTTTTTCTCCTGTAACATATATTTAACCAAAATCCGACCAGCTCTTTTTTTGTAAAGGAGGTCTTTTCTTGAAACACAGCCTGCCCCTTAAAAACTCACTTATAGCAGGAACCCTGCTCCTTACCCTTGCAGGCTTCTTAAGCAGGGTAATCGGTTTCTTTTATAGAATATTCTTAAGCCGCACCATTGGTGCAGAGGGAATCGGGATTTATCAGCTCATTTTTCCGCTTCTGGCATTAAGTATCTCGCTCACCTCCTCCGGCATCCAGACTGCCATATCCAAATTTGCCGCCGAAAAATTTGCTGCAAAGCAGAGCGGCGAGGCTTATCTTTGCCTGTATGCCGGTCTTTTTCTTTCTATTACCGCCTCCCTGCTTGTCTGCGTTTTTTTATGCAGTAACGCTGATCTGTTGGCAAAAAGCTATCTCGATGAGCCGCGCTGTGCGCCCCTGATCCGGATCATGGCTTACTCTCTGCCTTTTTCTGCCGTGCATGCCTGCGCAAACGGCTATTATTACGGCACAAAAAAAGCCGCTGTCCCGGCACTCTCCCAACTATTGGAACAGCTCGTCCGGGTAGCATCCGTGTATGTTATCTGCCTGATCTATACACAAAACGGTACCGCACTCTCCCCCGAGATCGCAGTCTGGGGAATCGTCTGCGGGGAAATTTTTTCTGCACTCTTTTGTATCACAGTCCTACCGTTTCAGAAACAAAACGGGCTTTTCTTCGGCATGCTGCACAACATCGCGCTTTTTTCACTCCCGCTCACTGCAAATCGTGTTGCCTTAAATTTTTTTCAGAGCTTAGAAGCGCTCATGATCCCATCCAGACTGCGGCTCTTTGGCTACACGCAGTCAGAGGCATTAAGCGTCTTCGGTATCCTGACCGGAATGGCACTGCCCATGATCCTGTTTCCAAATGTTCTGACCAGCTCCGCCTCCGTTATGCTGCTTCCTGCCATCTCGGAGGCAAGGGCAAGACACGATCATGCGCTCATTGTAAAGGCGATCAAAAAGACCATTGAATCCTGTATGATCCTTGGATTTATGAGCACTCTTGCTTTCCTTGTGTCCGGCCGTCTGATCGGAACCTATATTTTTCAGAATACACTTGCAGGAACTTTCATCTGTACCTTGAGCTGGATCTGCCCTTTCCTGTTTTTATCCACCACTCTGACCAGCATTCTGCACGGACTCGGCAAACCGACCGCAACATTTATACTAAACCTTCTAAGCAGCGGCATCCGCATTCTTGGCATCTACGCATTTGTCCCGGTTTTCGGCATCCGCGCTTATCTGATGGCAATGCTGGTTTCCCAGCTATTTCTTTCCGTCGGAGCTGTTCTTCTGCTCTCTGCAATCATAAAAAAGTGTCTTCGACACTCTCAGCTCCCCTAGCCCCTCATTCATGAGGGGCTAGGGG
>CAYMCM010000114.1:0-4187 GCA_964388945.1 uncultured Roseburia sp. | reverse complement strand
GCACTTATGCCGGATATATTTTACGGATTGACTGTGCAAAAGCAGAGGAAGGATTAAAAACTACTCCTAATTCAGAGTGTGCATTGAATGCCCTTGCGATAGACAACCCTGTTGAGTATGCTCGTCTTTATCTGGACGGAACTATGCAAATTTGGATAGATGCGGAGGACAGTTTGGAATTGTGGTAGTTGTATGGGCGGAGTGCTATGAATTAGCAGTCCGCCTTTTATAAAAACATATAAAATATGAGTAGAATATAAATAATATGCATGATACAATAGGGAATGAAATTTGGAAATTTGATGGAGAAAAATTATGAGAATAAGACCATATTTAAATAAAGACTTTGATGTAATTTCTCAATGGATAACGGATGAACGTTCACACGCTTTATGGTGTGCCAATTTAATTTCATACCCGCTTGAGAAGAAAGGTTTTGATGATTTGTTGTTACAGGCAGAAGAACGATTTGACGATAGTCCTTTTGTGGCTACTACAGATGAAGGGGTAGTAGTTGGTTTCTTTTGCTTTTCGGTTAATTTGAAAATAAATGAAGGATTTCTAAAATTTGTAGTAATAGATAATACAATGAGAAACAAGGGATACGGATGTGAAATGCTAAAGTTAGCAGTGAAATATGCGTTTGAAATTGCCAAGGCAGATGCAGTACAACTGAATGTATTTTCTGAAAATCCAAGTGCGAAGAATTGCTATCAAAAAGTGGGATTTAAAGAAAGAACATTAACCGAAAACGTTTTTACATTTAAAGACGAATCTTGGGGAAGATGTAATATGATTATCACAAGATAAAGAACGTGAAATTCAGCTTTTCTAAGAGTTGAAATTACGTGGTTATTTGAAGTTGAGGTTGAATGTATGATAGGAATATATTTTAGTGGAACAGGTAACTCTAAATATGCATTAGAAGTGTTTTTAAGAGAATATGCTAACGATTCGGCTATGTTTTCTATTGAAGATAAAAACCTTATAGAGCACATAAATAATCATGATGAAATAGTATTTAGTTATCCTGTACAATACAGTGCTGTTCCTAAGTATCTAAGTGATTTTATACATAATAATTCAAAAACATGGAAAGATAAAAAGGTTTTTATTATTGCTACAATGGCATTGTTTAGCGGAGATGGTGCAGGAGTATTTGGTCGTTTGTTAAAAAAATATGGTGCACAAATCACAGGTGGCTTACATCTGCAAATGCCAGATAGCATTGCTGATGAAAAAGTATTAAAGCGTTCCCTTAAAAAGAATATTCAGCTTGTGGAAAATGCAAATAGTAAAATTGTTCAAACTGTTGCTAAAATAAAGAATGGAAAATACCCACAAGAAGGGCTGGGAACTATATCTCGTTTGGCAGGTTTCTTGTCGCAAAGGTTATGGTTTGGTCATAGAACTAAAAGATATAGTGATAAGTTAAAAGTAGATGCAAATAAGTGTATTGGATGCTCTAAATGCGTAAAGATATGCCCAACTGAAAATATTATTATGACAGATAATAAAGCACAGGGAAAAGATAAATGCACGGTATGTTACAGGTGTGTAAATGCGTGCCCTAAACAAGCAATTACACTGCTTGGAAAAACAGTTATCGAGCAAACTTCTGTTGAAAAATATTTATAATAGGGGAGTACAACTTTCAGTCTTACAGCGAGATTGAAAACATATGTTTATTGAAGTTAACGGATTAAAATGAATGCAGGAATTTAATAGTATGAGCGAAGTATTATCACAAGAAGAATATATAAAGTTCTTTCTGAATGGCGAGAAACATATCAAAACGGAATATTATAATGATTACCTGTCTCAAAGGTTATCAGATGAATTTGGGATGAAATACAATGAAAAACAGAAATGCTGGTATTCCGACTGGAGTAATAACCAACGTTTGGTTGTAGAATTACATAGTCCTAAAGGAAACCATAAAATTATACGGTGGGGATATAATTTTAATTTTATTCCGGATATAAATAGACAGAAAAAATTGGTATGGTATCGAACAGATAGTTCTATAAAAATACATATAGATGATGCGTGGTATAACCATATTGAACATAATAGAGACCAAGAATGGGGATATAGTTCAAGAGAATTTTATAATCCGGAGCAATGCCTTGATTTTCAATATGAAATACCGGAATATACTTCTGATATTGATTATGCTCTTGAATATATAAAAAGTGTTATAGACAAAAATATTCCGTTAATACGGATGTGGGTAGAGAAGGTTAAAACAGTTGATGATGCTATTGAGGTTATGAATCAAAGAGTATTAGGGAATGATATCTTGCATATTCCAAGAATGCATTATATAAGAGCTTTTTTATATGCAAAGAATAAAAATATATTGGATTCCATGTCAGCATTAAAGAAATATTACGAAGAAAGGGAAATACCACAGATAATAATAGATAAATTAAATCAGATTGCTAGTGAGTAACCGACAAATTTCAGGTTCTGTAGAATCTGAAAACAGGCATGAATATGAAATTGAGTGAGAAAGTATATGGACATAACTTTATATCATTGTGAAAAAGGAAATAAAGAACCTTTTATCCTTTTACACGGAAACGGCGAGGATGGTACGTATTTCAAATATCAAATGGATTATTTCAGTGACAAATTTAGAGTGATTGCGTTAGACACAAGAGGACATGGCAAATCGCAAAGAGGAAATGCTCCTTTCACAATTAAGCAATTTGCTAAAGATTTGGATGGATTTATGAATTACATGGGGATTACAAAAGCAATTATTCTAGGTTTTTCCGATGGAGCTAATATTGCAATGGAATTTGTATTAAAATATCCACACAGAGTGAAGGCATTAATATTAAATGCAGGAAATCTCGATCCAACGGGTGTCAAAAAAATAATACAGATTCCTATCGAATTAGGATATAAAATAGGAACGAAATTTTCTTCAAAATCACAGAAGGCTAAAGCAAATGCTGAAATGTTAGGATTAATGGTTAATGAGCCTAATATTGATTCAAGAGAATTAATCAAAATATCAGTTCCTACACTTGTTATTTGTGGAACTAGAGATATGATTAAAGAATCTCATACAAAGGAGATTGCAAAAAGTATACCTAATGCGAAATTAGCCATTGTTAAAGGGAATCATTTTATTGCAAATAAAAATCCTAGGGCATTTAATAAAGAGGTGGAAGATTTTTTGAAGGGGATTTTAAATGATAATGAATGATATCTTAAGCATGCCCAAATTTCAGCTTTACGCATACTATGTATTTAAAATAGCCTTGTCCTATGTGTATGGATAAGGCTATTCTTTTGGCAGGGGGCATATCATCTCGCCCCTTTATCTCTGTTTTGATAAGGTTGTCGGGCATTCTGCCTGTCAGCCTTTTCTTTATACCTTTGTATCTTTTCGTGCATGGTTTCGGCTTTTGGAGTGGTTTTCTCTCCGTAGGCTTTATCCCACTTTTCGCAATCCTTCTGATATTGGTCAAAGGCATTCTGTGCGGCATAAAATGCTGTGTAGAAATCCTGCACCGTTACAAATCCGTGTTGTCTGACGATGCCGGATAATCCGGCTTTGAGGCTTCGGATTTCCTCGGTTTTGATGGCAATTCTGCTTTCAAACTCCTTTTTCTTGGTAAGTCTTGCAAGCCCCTTTAAATCACTCAATTCAATCTCCAGTTTTGTCCGTTCACGCTCTGCTTCAAAGATAAGATGATTGTGTTTATCAAGAGTAATCTTGACCTTTTGAAGTCTTGGAAAAGCGGCAGCTTCCGGTGGCATAACCGGTCTTGGCGGAATCTGTGGCTTGGGCTGTTCTATAACCTTGGTTTCTGGAGCAGTCGCAGTAATTGTGCTTACTGGTGGCTCAGGCTCTGTTATTGTTTCCTTAGTCGGAGCTGTAACAACATCTGCGGTGTCATCTGCTTTTATAGTAGCCTTACTTCCGTATTCTTTTTCAAGAGCTTCATGGAACAGCTTGTTTTTCAGCTCCCTTGCGGCTGTCAGCACCTTAGAAGTTAAAAGTGCTAATGCCTTTGTTGCAGTTACTATTATATTGAGCAACAATTCCGGTCTGTTGCCCCATACCCTGATGGACTGCCGGATACGGTCTGTAATAAATTCTTTCTTTATCTGTCGTATCTCATCCTCCGGCACTTGGCTGACAATGGCTCGGTCTACTTCGTGATTCC
>CAYMCM010000113.1:0-4324 GCA_964388945.1 uncultured Roseburia sp. | reverse complement strand
CTACCAGAAGAACTCTGTCGGATCATTTCCTTTTTTCCAAGATAACAAGTAAGTCCAAACAGGATCAGATAAAGCGGAATGTAAAACAGATATTGTGGAAACAAAAGCGCACACAGCACCAGTATCCCTCGAATCCCGAAGTTAATTATCACCGATACCATAGCAACGCCGAAGGAAAAACCATTCCACGCCAGATATACAAAATGCGCTGGTATCCCAAGCCGCGTGATCCCCAGCAGAAACAGCAGAAAGAAAACCGTGCCCCGGTTCTCTGCTACATAAAAAAGCAGATCATCGTAATTAATGGAAGCATACAAAAGCTGCTTTATAAAATATTCATTTAAAACGCCATACTGCCGTAGCTGCTCTACACCAAGCGCATTCGCCAGAACAATTCCTGCCAGAAATGACAGCAGATATACGCACTCCGCTTTTCTTGCCATCGTCATCCTTATGACAGTCACATACTTTCTCTTTTTCTCTCTTTAACGTATGCCTCCTTTGTCCTATTTATGAATCTTACCTGTCAATAATTTATTCTGATATGCAAGAATCCCGGCAACCGTCTTTCCATCCTGAATCTCACCACAATAAATCTTTTGTACCGCATCTTCGAGTGGCATGGAAACGATCTCTATCTCTTCTCCTTCGTCCAACTTCTGAGTCCCCTGCATCAGTTCTGTTGCAAGATATACATCGATAAACTCATTGCAGAATGCAACCGTCGTTTTCAACTGTAACAGTTTTTCCATATGACTGCATTTCCATCCGGTCTCCTCTTCTAATTCTCTTTCTGCGCACACCGCTGTATCTTCTGTTACCGAATCTCTCGATCCTGCCGGTATCTCCAGCGTTTCACGTTCCAGTGCCGGACGGTACTGACGGACTAGCAATAAATTTCCATCCTCCGTAACTGCCACGACCGCAGCCGCACCTTTTCTGTGAGAGACGAAATCCCATTTCGCCGTCTTCCCGTCCGGAAGTTCCATATAGTCCGCATAAATATCTAAAATAGATCCCTGATAAACCAACTCTCTTTTTAATCGTTTAATATGATGGTTCATTATACTATCCTCCTCTTTACTATTACAGAAAAAGAAAAACCACCATATTTCAAAATATAGTGGTTTTCATTTTCTTTTTTAATTATTTTGCATAATCAACAACACGCGATTCGCGAATAACACTAACCTTAATCTGTCCCGGATATTCCAGTTCAGCCTCGATCTGTTTCGAAATATCGCGTGCCAACAATACCATATCGGCATCATTGATCTGCTCAGGAACTACCATAACACGAATCTCTCTACCTGCCTGAATTGCAAAAGATTTTTCTACCCCTTTGAAGCCATTTGTAATGTCTTCTAACTGTTTCAATCGATTGGAATATGTTTCCAATGTTTCCCTTCTTGCTCCCGGACGGGCTGCGCTGATCGTATCAGCCGCCTGTACAAGACATGCGATCAGGGATTCCGGTTCAACATCACCATGATGCGCTTCTACTGCATTGATGATGAGTGGTGATTCTTTGTACTTTCTGCACAGATCCACACCAATCTGGATATGTGAACCTTCCATCTCATGATCCACTGATTTTCCGATGTCATGCAAAAGACCTGCACGCTTTGCAGTCCTAACATCCACACCAACTTCTGCCGCCAGCAGACCGGAAAGCTGCGCCACTTCGATCGAATGCTTAAGTGCATTCTGTCCATAGCTTGTTCGAAACTTCATTCTTCCAAGCAGGCGAATCAGTTCCGGATGGATTCCATGAACACCAACCTCTAACGTCGCTGCTTCACCTTCCTCGCGGATCATGGTTTCCACTTCTTTCTGTGCTTTTTCAACCATTTCCTCGATTCTTGCCGGATGGATTCTGCCATCTACAATCAGTTTTTCCAGTGCGATACGCGCCACTTCTCTGCGGATCGGATCAAATCCGGACAAAATAACTGCTTCCGGCGTATCATCAATAATAAGATCCACACCCGTAAGTGTTTCCAGTGTACGGATATTTCTTCCTTCTCTACCGATGATCCTTCCCTTCATCTCGTCATTCGGAAGCTGAACCACTGAAATCGTTGTCTCTGCAACGTGATCCGCAGCACATTTCTGAATTGCTGTGACCACGTACTCCTTCGCTTTCTTGCCAGCTTCTTCCTTTGCCTGACTTTCCATTTCCTTGATCATTTTTGCCGTATCAAGTTTTACATCTTCTTCAACAGTTTTTAAAAGGTATTCTTTTGCCTGTTCGGAGGTAAGACCGGAGATTCTTTCAAGTTCCCGCACCCGCTCCTCATGGAGCTTCGCAACTTCTGCTTTTTGTCTGTTAATTTCTTCTTCTTTCGCTGCAAAACCCGCTTCGCGTTTTTCGATTGCCTCTAACTTTCTGTCCAAGTTTGATTCTTTTTGTTCCACGCGGCGTTCGTTACGCTGAATTTCTGATCTTCTTTCTTTGATTTCTTTATCAAGATCATTCTTCGCACGGATCGATTCTTCCTTGACTTCAAGCAAAGATTCCCGTTTTTTCGTCTCTGCGGTTTTTACTGCTTCATCTATTATTTCTCTTGCTTTGTCCTCCGCATTTCCGATCTTAGCTTCGGAAGTCTTCTTGAAATAAGAAGTAGCAACAAAGTAAGTAATAGGAATAGCAACAACTAACGTGACTATTACAGCAATAATTACTTGTGGCACAGGCGCACCTCCTTTATTAAGTTTTCATTGTCCATATAACAAAATTTCTTTCGATCTGTCATAAATAACAACATATAAATTTTATACTTAATCACAAGTTATGTCAAGTAGTCGTCGCATTTCATTACACACAAAATGTCACTGCTCTTATACCCGCGCCGCATCAGATAACGGTACATCCGCTGCTGTTCTGCCTGAAGTTTTTCACCGGAAAAATATCCCTTCTTCTGCAGGATCTGCGCGATCATCTCTTTCTCATCCGATTGATATTCCTCGATCAGTGCCTGTTCGATCAGATCCTTTGCAACACCTTTTCGCATCAGATCCATTTTCAGCCGCATCGCACTTTTTTCAGCCTGATGGAAACGCACATAATTCCCTGCATATCGCAGATCATCAATATAATGATACTGCTTTACGTAATCCACCGCTTCATCGATCAATTTCTCCGGATACCCATTCAGACGCAGCTTTTCACGCAGATTGCTTTCTGTGCGATCCATCTTTTCCAACAGGTGCATCGCACGCTTCTTCGCACGTTTCCCGATCACATTATAATAAATATCCTGATAAACTTCTTCAGGCAGTTCCATCCCCTCCTCGATCCGGTATTTTCGGATCTCACCCCGGTATAGTACAAGGTCATCTGCCTCCTCAAATGTGATCCGGACTTTTTTTGCCGGCAGATCGGTCAATTCCTGCACCAACATAATTTACACTTCTTTCTCTGCTTTTGCTTCTTTTTCCGGCTTTATTTCCTTTTCCTTTTTGTCTGCTGTCTTATCCGTCTGTGCTCCAGATGCACTGCTTTCCTTATTTGTTCCGAATCCGTAATGTGCTCGCACCTGTGCATCGATATCTGCAAACAGTTCCGGTCTTTCTTTCAAGAACTGCTTTGCATTTTCACGTCCCTGGCCAATTTTTTCTCCGTTATAAGCATACCATGCTCCGGATTTATTCACGATTCCAAGCTCTGATGCAAGATCCAGGGCATCCCCTTCTCTTGAAATTCCCTGTCCAAACATAATATCGAACTCTGCTTCCCTGAATGGCGGTGCCACTTTATTCTTTACAACTTTAATCCTGGTACGGTTTCCAACCACTTCTCCTGCCTGTTTTAACGCCTCGATACGGCGTACATCCAGACGCACGGAAGAATAAAATTTCAATGCACGGCCACCGGTCGTAGTCTCCGGATTTCCGAACATCACTCCCACCTTTTCACGAAGCTGATTGATAAAGATAACAATACAGTTTGAACGGCTGATCGCCGCCGTCAGCTTACGGAGTGCCTGAGACATCAGACGCGCCTGAAGTCCGACATGGGCATCTCCCATATCACCTTCAATCTCCGCCTTCGGAACCAATGCTGCCACAGAATCGACGATCACAATATCCACTGCTCCGGAACGAACCATCGTCTCTGTAATCTCAAGCGCCTGCTCTCCATTATCCGGCTGGGATATGTAGAGATTATCGATATCAACACCAATATTTCTCGCATAGACCGGATCAAGCGCATGCTCAGCATCAATAAATCCCGCAATACCGCCGCGCTTCTGCACCTCTGCCACCGCATGAAGTGCTACGGTCGTCTTACCACTGGATTCCGGTCCATAGACCTCTATGA
>CAYMCM010000112.1:0-4368 GCA_964388945.1 uncultured Roseburia sp. | reverse complement strand
TCATCCACATGTACCGCAAGCACCTTTGCCAAAAACATGTGGTGAGAGCCAAGCTCCAGACATTCTGTCACCCGGCACTCAATATTGACCGGACTTTCTCGAATCATCGGTGCCTGCACCTGATCCGCCGCTTCTTTGGTCAAATGCATCACTTCAAATTTTTCTACATCCCGTCCTGACTTCACGCCGCAGTAATCCGTTGCAAACGCCAGTTTCTCTGTCGTTAGATTTATGACAAATTCCTTTGTCTCCTTTAGCATCCGATAAGAATGACGCTCCGGACGCACAGAAACAGATACCATCGGCGGATTCGTACATACCGTTCCCGTCCATGCTACGGTAATGATATTGTCATTTCCCGCTCCATCGGTAACACTCAGCATGACCGCCGGAAGCGGATAAAGCATATTTCCTGGTTTCCATGTCTGTTTTGCCATAAAAATCTCCTTTTTATTCACCAATCCCGGATGATGGAAGCTGTGCCAGAATGATCGCCGCAAACATCACAACACATCCTGTTATCTCACGTCTGCTTAAATGTTGTCCTAAGATCAGCCATCCGGCAATCGCAGAAAGGACAGATTCCAGACTCATAATAAGCGAGGCTATGACCGGATTCAAGTGCTTCTGTGCAACCGCCTGAAGCGTGTATGCCACTCCGCAGGACAAAAGCCCTGCATAAAGGATCGGTTTTCCTGCCGCCACGATCGCAGCCACACTCGGATGCTCCGTAAGAACCATCATCACCAGTGATAACAAGCCGCAGACCAAAAATTGTATACAGGACAGTTTTACCGCGTCTACCTGCGGTGAAAAGTAGTCCACACATAAGATCTGCACCGCAAAAGCTGCTGCGCAAAACAACAGGATAATGTCAGAATGATTGACGGAAAAACGCTCCGTATTCATACACAACAGGTATAATCCAAAGATTGCTGCCAGTACACTAAACCACAGCTTCATGCTAGGCTTTTGGTGCAAAAAAACACCAAACACCGGAACAAGCACAATGTAAAGTGCAGTGATAAATCCTGTTTTTCCTACCGTTGTCCCCTGAATACCGAATTGCTGTAATGCAGAAGCAACACAAAGTGCGATTCCACAGATCACTCCGCCTTTTCCCAGAAGTTTTTTCTCGTTCTCATTTTCATCCAACGCCTGTTTTCTCCGACTTCTAAGCGCAATAAACGGCAGAAGTACAACACCACCGAGCAAAAAACGAATTGCATTGAATGTAAACGGTTCAATATAATCCATGGCGACACTCTGGGCAACAAATGCTGTTCCCCAGATGACCGCCGTCAAAAGAAGAAGCAGTGAACTCTGTAACTGCTTTGAACTCATATTTTCTTCCTGCACTCCCTACTGCTGAAGCACACTCATAAATGGAGGAATCAACTGTTTCTTACGTGAAACCACACCCTTTAAGAGATAATAATCTCCTTCTTTTTCCTGCTTGAACGCAGCTTCTGCCACACGGTCAGCACCCTCTCCTGCACATACGAGATATGTGGTTTCCTCTAAGATATCTGTCAGCATAATAAATACCATGTTCAGTTTTTTCTCTGTCAGAACCGTGTCCATATATGCCACGATCTGATCCTTGATTGCAAGCAGTTCATCTGCTCCCATTGCACTGATCTGACCTACGCCAAAATCCTTGTCTCCTGCACTGAATTTTTTGAAATCCTGAAAAAAGATCTCTTCAATCGTCTTATTCTTGAAATTACTTCCTGCACGGAACATATTTTTCGCATGTGTCTCAATATCCACATCTGCAATCTTTGCCAATGCCTCCGCTGCTGCTTTATCTACCGGCGTGCAGGTCGGAGAACGGAACATCAACGTATCAGAAAGAATCGCAGATAAAAGAAGTCCTGCCTCTTTTTTCGTAATCTCTTCTTTCTGCTCCTGATACATCTGATAAACAATCGTTCCGGTACAGCCAAGCGGCTGATTGCGGAAAAATACCGGTCCTACCGTTTCCAGATTTCCGATTCTGTGATGATCGATGATCTCTAAAATCTCAGCGCCATCAATTCCGTCCACTGCCTGCGTCTTTTCATTGTGGTCAACCAAGATCACCTGCTTCTTTTGCATATTTAACAGATTTCTTCTGGAGATCATTCCTACATAATTTCCGTTCTCATCAAGGATCGGGAAATCTCTATGGCGTACCTTTGCCATCTCTTCCTTGACATCTTCCACATAGTCCTCAAGTTCAAAAGTAACAAGGTTGTCCTTCTTCATGAAATATTTGATCGGCATACTCTGATTGATCAGGCGGGCTGCTGTAAAAGTGTCAAACGGTGTGCTGATAACAACACAGTCGCGCTCTTTTGCCATTTTTAAAATATCTTCAGAAACTTCCGTTCCCGCACACACTACCATGCAGCTTGCATTCAGTTCCAGGGCGCAGCGCTGTGATTCCGGACGATTTGCAAGGATGACAAGATCATCCTCTTCAATATACTCCTTCATTACCTCGTCATCTCCGGATGCCACAACTACTTTTCCTTTTACAAAATATCCATGTTCATTTCCGGTCAGCAGTTCTCCATCCATCGTCTCCACAATATTGCGGTACTGGGTACGTGCCGTTGCAAGTACATGATTGTCATATACATCCATATAAGAAGTTGCGATATCACCAGTAACGATCAGACCTTCCAGCTTATTTTTGGCATTGACGATCGGCAGTGTCACAACACCGGAATCCTTCATCATTTCCCACGCATGTTTTAAGGACATATGGCTGCATACACCTTTTGTCTCACGGATCTCAATATCCTTTACCTGTGCTCCCGCATCATTTACGAGTTCCGGCTCTTTTACATCAAAATAATCCAGCACATAGCGCGTCTCCTCACTTACCGCACCTGCGCGTTTCGCAACATATTTTCCATTTTCTTTACGGTTTTTCAGTTCTGCATACGCAAGTGCCGCACAGATTGAATCCGTATCCGGGTTCTTATGACCTACAACCCAAACTTTCTTTTCTGCATTCATCTTCTTCTACCTCTTTTGCTTTATCAATTAATTATTTTCATACCTTTATTAAAAAAATACACCTAGTTGATATAAAATATATCCAACCAGCACGATAAAATTCACAATCGAAAACCAGGATAAACATTTTACATAAGATTTTATACTCTTCATCTCAGAATCCAGATTCTCCATCTTATCGACTTTTTCCCCGAAATCATCAAACAATGTCTGTGTATTTCGGTAACAGGTGACATTTTCTTCGTGAATTTTATCACAAAGTTCACTCTTCGTTTTCTCAAGAAGCTCTTTCATTTCAAGAAGTGCTTCTTTCATCTCTTCTGTCTTTGCGGCAACCGCTTCTTCACTTGCAGACGCTGATTTTGTCAGTTCTCCGCCAAGTTCTGTGATCTTTTGATCCACATTTGCAATCAGTCCGTCCACCTGTTCCTGCACAGTCTGATTCAGCCTGTCCGCTTCCTGTTTACGCTCGTTTAAAATATTCTGCAATTTTGCAGCTCTGCCTTCACGTTCATCAACAAGACTCTGTAACTCTCTGACCTTGCTTTCTTTGGAGCTTACCAAAGCCTGAAGCTGTTTTGCTTTTTCTCTGAACTCATCAATCTGGCTTAATAAGAAGTCTTCTTTTTCCATCTGCGTTTGTACCCTCTCTTCTTTCTGTTTCATCCGACGGTAACTGCTCTTTCCTCTTCCAAGAAAACGCATCATACGCGATTCCTCCCCGTTTACCTTCTATGACACATTATTTTTTATTTTAACATTATCCTTGTCTTTTGTAAATAAAAAAAGCCGACGCACCTTTTGGGTACGCCGGCTTTTCATTTTGCACACTAAAATGGATTATTTGTAGAGTTCTACTAATCTCTCTAAGTGTTCATAACGTTTCTTAGCTGCTTCTTCAGATTCTTTGAAGAGTTTTTCAGCTCTTTCAGGGAAGGATCTGGACAGACGGCTGTAACGTGTTTCATTCTTTAAGAAATCCTGGTAAGAACCGTCACCCGGTTTGGAAACTAAGGTAAACGGATTCTTTCCTTCTGCCTTTAATTCCGGATTGAAGGAGAAGAGGTTCCAGTAACCAGCAGCTACTGCTTTCTTCATTTCATCCTGGCAGTGGTTCATTCCGCCCTTAACACCGTGTAACTCACATGGAGCATATCCGATGATCAGAGAAGGTCCGTTATAAGCTTCTGCTTCTGCAAGAACCTTAACAGCCTGAGCCATGTTTGCACCAAGTGCGATCTGTGCTACATATACATAACCATAGCTCATAGCGATCTCTGCAAGGCTCTTCTTGCCGATTTCTTTACCGGAAGCTGCGAACTGGCAAACTTCACCGATGTTAGAAGCCTTAGAAGCCTG
>CAYMCM010000111.1:0-4433 GCA_964388945.1 uncultured Roseburia sp. | reverse complement strand
TCCCGGACAGACAGATAAAAATCCCATTTTTGAAAGTGATCTGTGAAAACTGGTGCTGCTTGTGTGTAACAAACACCACAATCCACGCCATGACAAGCACTACGCAGGTGCGGATCGCCGTTCCGAGATTCGACTCCACGCCCGTAATCCCGATCTTTGCAAGGATTGATGTAAGACTCGCAAACAGCGCAGAGAGCACCGCATACAAGATCCAGCTCTTACTTTTGGTCTTTCCGGATGACACCCTTTTCGTGATCATAAGAAATGTACCAGCAAGGATAAGCACCATTGCCACGATCATTTTCTTCGTCAATGGCTCATGCAAGATCAAAACCGCAAGGATCATGGTAAGTACCGTGCTCGATTTGTCGATCGGTGTCACCTTATTTACATCCCCAAGCTGAAGTGCTTTAAAATAACAGAGCCATGACGCTCCTGTCGCAATTCCGGATAAGACCAAAAAAAGCAGGGATTTCGCCCCGATCTGCATGATCGTATTCTGAGAACCGACTAAAAATACCATGAACCAGGAGAAGATCACCACCACGATCGTCCGGATCGCCGTCACTAAAGATGAATCCGTCTTTCCCATTCCAACCTTTGCTAAAATTGCCGTGATCCCCGCAAAAAAAGCGGAACCAAATGCATACGTGAGCCACATAGATACATACCTTCTTTTCTCTTGTTGTGTTACAAACTTAATTATACATGACCGGACAAAGAAATCAATTTGTTTGTAATTTTTTTATTCCAAAATACATTGGCTTTTTATAGAAAATGTGCTACCATTTGCACAGAAAAGCTTACCATACAAATGAGGAGGAATCTGCCATGGAACAGGAACATACGCATCCACACCACCACGAAAACACAAAGGCAGTCTTAAACCGCATGTCACGTGCCATCGGACATATGGTGTCCATAAAAACCATGATCGAGGACGGCAGGGACTGCAGTGAGGTCTTGATCCAGATCGCCGCTGTGCGTTCCGCGATCAACAACATCGGAAAGATCATCTTAGAAGATCATATTAAGCACTGTGTGGTCGATGCCCTTGAGACCGGAGATCAGAAAGTCTTAGACGATCTCGATGAAGCGATCAACAAATTTGTGAAATAAGGCAGGGATATTATAATGAAAGATCTGACAAAGGGAAATATTTCGAAACTTCTTTTTGCTTTTGCGATTCCGGTTCTGATCGGATGCATCTTACAGCTTACTTACAGTCTGGTGGATACCCGGATTGTCGGCTCCGCACTGGGCGAAGACGCGCTTGCCGCTGTCGGTGCGACCAGTTCTTTAAGCAGCCTTTTAATCGGTTTTTTACAGGGACTGACCAACGGTTTTGCCATTATTGCCGCCCAGTTCTTCGGTGCTCAGGATTTTAAAGGCTTAAAACGCTGTGTTGCTGCTTCTCTTACCATCGGCTGTGCGATTGCCGTTGTGATCACTGCAGGTGCGTTACTGTTCTTAGATCCACTGCTTTCCCTGTTAAACACACCTGCCGATGTGATCGGGCTTTCCGGCGATTATATCTCGATCATTTTTATCGGTCTTATCATCTCCATGCTCTACAATGTATGTTCCGCACTGCTCCGCGCCATCGGTGATAGCATCACACCACTCATTTTTCTTGCAGTCTCCGTGGTTCTTAACATTTTTTTGGATCTGTTTTGCATTTATCCACTTGGCATGGGCGTAAGAGGCGCCGCGATCGCAACAGTGATCTCCCAGTTTCTCGCCATGCTCGCGTGCTTTTTCTACATGATCAAACGCTACGAGATCCTGCGGCTGCACCGGGCAGATTTCCACGGTTTTTCCGGCAGACTCGTGAAAGATCTGCTTAGCTGTGGTCTTTCTATGGGCTTTATGAGTTCTCTCGTAAATCTTGGCACAGTGGCTTTACAGACCTCCATCAACACACTCGGCAAGGACATCATCGTTGCCCACACCGCCGCCCGCAAGATCTCCGAACTTTTCATGCTGATCTTTGTCGTATTCGGCACCACCATGGCAACCTTCTGCGGACAAAATCTGGGTGCCGGTGAAATCCGCCGTATCAAAGAAGGCATCAAAAAGTCCGTCATCTACTCCTGGATCTGGTGTCTTGGCGTGATCGTTGTGACCTGGCTTTTTGCTCCGCAGCTGATCTATCTTGTGACCGGAAGCGAAAATCCGGTGGTCATCCAAAATGCTGTTTCCTACCTTCGGTTCGATACGCTGTTTTACTTTGTGACGGCTTTGATCTGTGTCATCCGCAATGCCATGCAGGGCATCGGAGACCACATCACCCCGCTTGTCTCAAGCAGTCTCGAACTGGTCGGAAAAGTTGTTTTTGCGCTGATCTTCGTCCCGTCTCTCGGCTACCGCGGTGTGATCCTCGCAGAGCCTGCTGCCTGGTTTATCATGGTAATTCCGCTTCTCATCCAGATTGTTCGGACACCGATCCTAAAAGAAAAACGCGCAGACTAGCGGAACTTTTTCCGCAAAATCTGCACGTTTCATACAAATTGCCAAAGACTATTTTAAGAATCCGTTTACGATCTGTTCCTCAGCTTCCTTTTCCGTCAATCCGAGTGTCATCAGCTTAATAAGCTGATCTCCCGCGATCTTGCCGATCGCCGCCTCATGAATCAGACTCGCATCAATATGATTTGCCGCCAGAGACGGAACTGCCTCCACTCTTCCGGCATCCATAATGATCGCATCACATTCTGTATGTCCATAGCACCGGTTGTTTCCATTGATATGAGAATTGAACACCTGCCTGGACTGTTCTTTCGCAACCGAACGTGAAATCACGTTTGTACTTGCGTCCACACCACTTAGATCCACCGTAAAATTGGTCTCTGCAGTCTGACTGCCATGCGTCATGATCTTTTCACGGATCACAAGCGAAGCACCATCCAGAAGATCCGCCTCTGTCGTCCGTACCGTGGAGCTTACGCCCTTGATCTGTACTGTCTCCATCTCCATATAGCCGCCCTCAGCGATATGGATAACAGTAGTAGGATTTAAGATACGTTCGCCCTTTCCATCACCTTCTCCGTAATGCTTCTCGATATAGCGCACTTTCGCATCCTTTTCAATATAAAACGTATGGATTCCGTCATGCTCCGATGCCTGATCACCGCAGTTATGGATCCCGCATCCTGCCACGATCGTGACATCCGCCCCTGCTCCGATATAAAAATCGTTATAAACCATATCTTTCAGACCGCTCTCACTTAAAATGACCGGAATATGAACACTTTCATTCACAGTTCCCGGCTTGATGATAATATCAATGCCCGGCTTATCTTTTTTTGTCACAATGTCGATATTCGCTGTCGTATTGCGGCTCTCTGACTTTCCATTCGCGCGGATATTGTATGCGCCTTCCGGCACTTCATGTATATCCGCGATCTCTTTTAGTAAATTTTTCTCTATCTTATCCATTTCTTTCACCTGTCCTGTTCTGTTTCTTCTGAAATCTCATTTTTCCGCCGATCTTAACGCACGATCTTGTCCATCAGCGTACTGCATGCCTCGGATGTTCCGAGCAGTTCCGGCAATACTTCTTCTTTTGAACCGACCTTACGCACTTCACCGTCTGCGATCAGAACGATCTTATCCGCGATACTTAAAATCCGCTCCTGATGGGAAATAATGAGAATGGAGCCGTTGATCTTTTCATGCATATGTTCAAATACCTGGATCAGGTTCTGGAAGCTCCACAGATCAATCCCCGCCTCCGGCTCATCAAAGATCGAAAGCTTGGTTCCGCGCGCAATAACCATTGCAATCTCGATGCGCTTCAACTCACCGCCGGAAAGACTGGAATTTACTTCCCTATCAATATAATCTTTTGCGCACAGACCAACTTCGGAAAGATAAGAACACGCCTCTCCTACCGAAATATCTTTGCCTGACGCAAGGGTAATCAGATCCTTGACCGTCAAACCTTTAAAACGCACCGGCTGCTGAAATGCAAAGCTGATACCCGCTTTTGCACGTTCCGTAATGGAATAATCCGTAATATCCACTCCATCGAGATAGATCTTTCCGCTGGTCGGCCGCACTATTCCTGCTATCAGGCGTGCCAATGTGGACTTTCCGCCTCCATTCGGCCCAGTGATCGCCACAAAACGGTCATCCAGTTTCAGATTGATATTTTTCAATATCTCTTTATCTTTTGCGTCTTCACTTACCTGAAAACAAACATCTTTTAATTCTAACATATTCATCCCTCATCTGTTTATCCGGAATCTGTTCCGGTCATTTGTATATAGAGAATATCACACTTTCTTCTTTTTGCCAATTCATTTACTGTTTCTTCCTTATATTAATAACATTTTTCCCGGTATTATTTTTTCACCTATTTTTCACATATTCTTCCTTTTTTCTTAAGAAATCCATGTTATACTCATTCACATAACGCCATTTTTTACGCC
>CAYMCM010000110.1:0-4500 GCA_964388945.1 uncultured Roseburia sp. | reverse complement strand
ATAGGAATACATCTGAACGCTGCTCTCATCATCGATCGTTCTGGTCCATTTTGCATCTCCCAGTGTATCTTCATCAAGCTGTGTTACTTTGGTCTTGTAATTGCTCTCCAGATACCAGCCCGCAAAATTGTAACCACTTCTTGCCGGCACATGTAAAGTGATCGGCAGATCCTCTTCCTTGTAGTGATCCGGATTCATCCAGATATTTACTCCGCCGTTTAATATGTAATTCACCTGATACGTTCCATCTTCGGCAGGCGCATTTTCCCCAGTGCAGATTCCGACACGGTAATCCTCCCTTAAAATACCAGAAGGTATCATATCACATGCCTGTACGGTATCTGCCGTTTCTAACAGAAATACCATAATTAAAAATACTGCAAATAAGGATCTTTCTTTTTTCATAACTATGCGCCTGCCTTTCCACTGCTGCCAGAACTCTCTTTATTATGATTCCATTGCTTCTGCCTTTCCTGCCCTGCTCTCAACTTCTTTTTGCTGTACATCCGCCGGTGCTTTTTCGTATCTTGCAAATTCATACGAATAATCTCCGCGGCCGCCGGTCATTGAGCGTAAATCTGTGTTGTATCCGTATAATTCCATATATGGAATTTCCGCTACGATCTCCTGCTTTTCATCTTCCGTCGGATTCATTCCGGTCACTCTCGCCCTGCGCTTGTTCAGATCTCCCATAATATCTCCGGTATAGATCTCGGGTACTGTAACTTTTAATGTTGCAATCGGCTCTAACAGGATTGGAGATGCCTCCATGAAACCTTTTTTAAACGCCTGACCTGCTGCCACCTTAAACGCCATCTCAGAAGAATCTACCGGATGATAGGAACCATCATACAAGACTGCTTTTACTCCGACTACCGGATATGCCGCAAGCGGTCCTCTTTTCACCGCTTCCTCAATCCCCTTCTCAACCGCCGGGAAATAATTTTTCGGCACTGCTCCTCCCACAACAGTCTGTGAAAATTCATATGGCTCCGAAAGATCTCCGGATGGCTCAAATGTCATTTTTACATGACCATACTGTCCATGTCCGCCGGACTGTTTTTTATATTTATATTCCACATCCGCTTTCTTTAAGATTGTCTCTCTAAATGCAACCTTTGGACGTTTCAGCTCAATCTCTACTTTATAACGGCTTTGCAGCTTCGCAGCCACGATCTCTAAATGCTGGTCCCCCATGCCATATAAAAGCGTCTGTCCGTTCTCGCTGTCATTCACCGCCTTTAACGTCAGATCCTCTGACATCAGTTTTTGCAGTGACTGGGAGATCTTATCCTCGTCTCCTTTATTCTTCGCCAGATACCGCATTGCCGTGTAAGGAGTTGAAAGGCTGGTTCTCAAATATACCACTGGATTTGTCCTTGTGGATAAAGAATCTGTCGTTGCCGTAACAGTCAATTTTGCCAGTGCTCCGATGTCCCCTGCATGCAGTTCCTTTACCTCTTCCGGTTTGCTGCCATTCATCACATACAGCTTTCCGATCTTTTCGTCCGCATCTTTGTGATGATTATAAAGTACATCATCTGGTTTTAAGACTCCGGAATTTACTTTGATCAGTGAATATTTTCCGATGAACGGATCAGCGATCGTTTTAAAAACATATGCGGATTTTGGTTTTGCGAAATCGTAGTCTGCATTGTAAACTTCATTATTTTTTACATTGATTCCGGTACATACCCGCTTATCCGGGCTCGGCAAATATTTGATAATGTCATCGAGCAGTGTATACATACCCTGTGCAAGGACATTGGAACCCATGGAAACGGGAACGATGCTTCCGTCCGAAACATTTACACGAAGTGCCTGTCTGATCTCATCTTCCGAAAACTCTTCCCCGTTAAAATAACGATCCATAAATTCTTCACTGGTCTCTGCAACCGCTTCCATCAGCGCATCACGGCAGATATCCAGATTTGCCATAGAATAATCCGGCACTTCAAATTCCAGAACTTCTCCTTTGTCATTCCAGCGGTTTGCCGTTTTTGTCACAACATTGACATATCCGACAAACTTTTCATTTTCACGGATCGGCAGATGGAACGGTGCAATCCGTTTTCCGTAAAGCTGCTGCAAATCTTCCACTACCTGACGAAAACTTGCACTGTCAATATCCATATCTGTTACAAAGAACATCCGGGGCAGCTTATATTTTTCACAGATCTCCCATGCCCTTCTCGTTCCGACCTCAATCCCGACTTTTCCGGACACCACGATGATTGCTGCATCCGCTACACTCACCGCTTCTTCTGCCTCTCCTACAAAATCGAAATATCCTGGCGTATCTAAAACATTGATCTTATTGTCTTCCCATAAAATCGGAACAATAGATGTATTTATCGAAAAAAGTCTCTTTATTTCTTCTTTATCATAATCACTAATGGTATTCCCATCTTCCACTTTTCCCATTCTGGTAATTTTTCCGGAAAGATATGCCATCGCCTCTACCAGACTTGTTTTTCCACATCCGCCATGTCCAAGTAAAACTACATTTCTGATTTTGTCCGTTGTGTAAACATTCATAGTAAATACCTCCCACATATTTCATGATAGCCATATCTATCATTTATTTTATGTGTATATTTTACTAAATTTTTCAGCATTTTTCAATATAATTATGCAAAATATATAATTTTATTTTTCAAGACTTTTGTTTTATATATCTATTATGTAGAATAGCATTTGTTTTTTTACTCCGTATTGCCACATTATGAACAATCCGTAAACATTTTTCCTGACATTTATCTTTTGTTTTTTACTTTTCAGCCTTAAAGCAGCACTTTTTCGCTTTAAAGTATTGACTTGCGAAACAAAAATCCTTATAGTAATAACTGATTTAAAAACAGAATTATCAAAAGGAGTATATATATTATGATCATTGTAATGAAACAGGATGCCACAAAAGATGACGTCACAAAAATTGTTAAAAAAATTGAAACATCCGGATTAAAAACCCATCTTTCCGTCGGCGAAGAAGTAACGATCGTCGGTGTGATCGGCGATAAAACAAGACTGGATGTGGATGCAATCGCTGCCGAGACGTCCGTACAGAAAGTTGTCCCGATCACCGAAAGCTATAAACTTGCGAACAAAAAATTTCATCCGGAACCGACTTCTTTTGCTGTAAAAGACACTTTTATCGGCCCGGATAATCTGACTATCATGTCTGGTCCATGTGCTGTTGAAACAGAAGAACAGTTACTGTGCATCGCAAGAGCTGTCAAAAAAGCCGGTGCCACAATCCTGCGCGGCGGAGCATACAAGCCGCGTACTTCCCCATACTCTTTTCAGGGTCTGGAAGAAGAAGGCTTAAAATACATGAAAACTGCTTCTGATGAAACCGGTCTTGCCACGATCTGCGAAGTCACAAGCGCACATGCTGTGGAATCCGCTGTCAAATATGTAAGCATGCTTCAGGTCGGTGCAAGAAATATGCAGAATTTTGAACTCTTAAAAGAAGTTGGAAAAACCGGTCTTCCGGTACTGTTAAAGCGCGGTCTTTCCGCTACCATTGACGAGTGGCTGAACGCAGCAGAATACATTATGGCATCCGGAAGCCAGAATGTCGCACTCTGCGAACGTGGTATCCGTACTTACGAAACATCTACCCGAAACACACTGGATTTAAGCGCAGTATGCGTATTAAAAGAACGCACGCATCTCCCGATTATCGTTGATCCAAGCCACGCTACCGGTGTACGCTCCTATGTGGAACCACTCGCAAAAGCCGCTGTTGCCTGCGGTGCGGACGGACTTATGATCGAGGTACACAATGATCCTGCACATGCTCTTTCTGACGGTCCGCAGTCTCTTACTTTTGAGCAGTTCGACTCTGTCATGGAACATATCCGCCCGTATGCCAAGCTTGCCGGGAGGACATTATAATGGCGTTCTCCAAAATAGGTTTTATCGGTCTCGGACTGATCGGCGGCTCCATTGCAAAAACGATCAAACGTATTTATCCGGATACTGAAATGATCGCAACTGCCGGACACCGCTCCACTATCACCGAAGCCTATGAGGATCACACGATCCGAAATGACAATCTGCTTTCTGTTTCTGATTTTTCAGACTGTGACCTGATCTTTTTATGCTGCCCGGTCAAGCAAAACCTTGTTTATCTGAAGCAGTTAAAGGAAGTAATAAAAAAAGACTGCATCATTACGGATGTCGGAAGTGTCAAAGGCGACATCCACCGTGCAGTCTGCGAACTGGATATGGAAGATGTGTTTATCGGCGGGCATCCTATGACCGGGTCGGAAAAGACCGGCTACGCGAGTGCTACCGCTTATCTTCTGGAGAATGCGTACTATATCCTGACACCGACTGCCCAGACAAAAGAGGATGTCCTTCTTACTTTTCAGGAATATATTGCCTCTCTCGGCGCACAGACTCTGGTGCTCGGCTATGAAGAACATGATTATGCGACAGGCAGCTTATATTTTTCACAGATCTCCCATGCCCTTCTCGTTCCGACCTCAATCC
>CAYMCM010000109.1:0-4909 GCA_964388945.1 uncultured Roseburia sp. | reverse complement strand
CTTAAAAGAAAAGAAAAAAGGAAATTACAACGTCATCGAAATCGATCCGGATTATGTTCCGAATCAGAGTGAGAAGAAACAGGTGTTTGGTATTACTTTTGAGCAGGGAAGAAATGAGTTAAATATCGATGAACATTTCTTTGATAATATCGTGACAGATAATAAGGAAATTCCGGAGTCTGCAAAGCGTGATCTTGCAATTTCCATGATTACATTAAAATACACGCAGTCCAACTCTGTATGTTACGTGAAAGACGGACAGGCGATCGGTATCGGTGCGGGACAGCAGTCCAGAATCCACTGTACCCGTCTTGCAGGTCAGAAGGCTGACAACTGGTGGCTGCGTCAGTGTCCGAAGGTCTTAAACCTTCCGTTTTTGGATGAGATCAAACGCGCAGACAGAGACAATGCGATCGATTTATACATCGGTGAAGATTATATGGATGTTTTGGCAGATGGTGCATGGGAAAACATCTTTAAGACAAAACCGGAAGTATTTACCGCAGAAGAGAAACGCGCATGGCTGGATAAAAACACCAACGTTGCGCTTGGTTCTGATGCGTTCTTCCCGTTTGGAGACAACATTGAACGTGCGCATAAGAGCGGTGTGGCTTATGTGGCAGAGCCGGGCGGATCGATCCGTGATGACAATGTGATTGCTACCTGCAACAAATACGGTATGGCAATGGCATTTACAGGAATCCGTCTGTTCCATCACTAAAAGGAAACGATACGGTTGCTGCGTGTGAGCCGATTGTAAATAAAAAAGACTGACAGAGATCGAATAGGGGGGGATTTCCCCTAAAACAGATCCTGTCAGTTTTTTGATGCTGCGCTGAAAACAAAGAAGTTTAGTGATCATTCAAAAATGGCTTTCGCAGAGTGACCTCCGGCAGCAGTGTGATGCCGCATTCTTTTGCAAGAGCCAAGCAGCCGTTATAAGTTGCTTCATCCAGGAATGCGTCCGGTGTGTGTGCGTCTCTGCCGAGAACAAAATCATTTCCGATGGAAGACGCAAGCATAAAAAAACGCTTCGACGGATAATGTCTGTCATTTAAAAAACCGCAGAAGTTGATCTCAAGCGGGATGGAGAGCTGTTTCGCCTCAAGACACAGGCGCGTCATGTGCTTATTATAGATTTCGTTAGAACCGGTAAAATTGATCAGATCCGGATGTGCGAGATAGGTGAAATTTCCGGTATGCAATGCCTCGATCACGAGATCTGCATATTCTTTTAATATGGCTTCGTCTGCGGTTGGTGCACCGCTGTAACTGCCGTCCAGTTCACTGTGCAGAAAGTGTTGTCCGAGGATCAGATAGTCGATGTCATAGGGGAGCAGGAGATCGCGCAGATCGGCCCAGTAATCTCTTAAATATTCGGCTTCAAAGCCGACAAAAATCTGGATGTCGTTTTTATATTCCGCAGCGAGTGCGCGGATTGCGGTGACATAGTCGGAAATCTCGTCCATATCCATGCGGACAGTGGAGGGATAGCCGTGCAGGTATGGGTACGGTACATGGTCGGAAAAACCGAGTGTCCGGACGCCTGCCTTGATTGCGCATTCTACGTATTCCCGGTCTGTTCCAGCCGCGTGATGACAGCGGAAGGTATGTGTATGAAAATTATAATGCATGATATTGTCCATAAAAAACTCCAATCTGTAATGTGATGCGTTTACAATACATTTTTCAATAGAAAATATTGTAGCACATTTTGTCCGAAATTAAAATATGATCGGGCTGTGCGCAAATTCGTTCGGATAGCATTTTTTTGTTTTTGCGGTCTTGGCGAGGCGGTAAACATCTGCGGCGAAAATATCCTGCAAAAGAAGCGGATAGGTATCTTCGGACAGATAGTTTTTTGCGTCCGCAAGCTTGGCGATGAGCGGGATGTCAGCATTTTTCTTGATCGCAGAGAGAAGCGGTGCGGCACTCTTTTTAAAACCGAGCAGCCTTAGGTAAGGCGCATTAGAAAATGCGGCGGCATGCGCGGCTGTCTCATCTGTGATATTTAAAAGGATATGGAGCAGAGCACGGCTGATACGTGCATATGTCAGTTCCTTTGACTTTAACTGTAAAACAAAATCAGACCAGCAGGTGAAATCAGAAAGCTGTTTTTTGATTTTGTTGGACAGCTCCGGTGTGACATCCAGATAGGAAGCGAATCCGGCTTCGTATTCGCAGAGCAGTTTATAATGCAGCATGGAAGAAAAGTCATCGGAAAACAGAAACGATCCGTTTCTTTGAGCTTCGTCTAAAATGGGAAAAACGGCAGCCGGAACTTGATCCTTGATGTCGGAGCGCGGGTATGGAATAGGGGATTTATCTGCTTTGCTGCAGAAAAATTCCCGGATCGCGGTAGCAGAAGGAAAAGAGTCGGAAAGTTCCGTGTCATGATAGCCGCTGCCAAGCCGAAGAAGCGGGTGCGGGCGGATGGAGGAATGAAGCGCAAGCAGACAGCGAAGGTAGGAAAGCCCTAAAATGTTATTTGGTGAAGAAAGCAGAGCGTTTGCCGCTTCATCATTTTTTAAGCATTGCGTGAGTGCTGCGCTTCGGGCAGCAGGAAAACTCTTTCCGAAATGCAGTTCTTCATGCAGAGCAGTTTTGTATGCGGCAGGTTCTTCATTTAAAAATTGTGCTAATCTGTAAAAAGCAGGAAGATCTGTGCTTTCCGCCCCAAAGCACAGGTCAGTCACAACACCGGATCGCACGAGGAGGGAAATGCCGCCTGCGGCGAAGGACTCTGCACCTGCACATGCCGACAGTACCGGAAGCTCGATGACGAGATCGGCACCGCAGGAGAGAGCCATTTTAGTACGTTCCCATTTGTTTAGGATGCCGGGGATACCGCGCTGCATAAAATCGCCGCTTAAAATGACTACGGTATAATCGGAGTTTAAGTTTTCTTTTGCGGTCTGCATCTGGTAGAGATGACCGTTGTGGAATGGATTGTATTCCGCGATGATTCCGGTTACTTTCATGATGTTGTGGAAATCCTTTCTTTTAAGATAGTATTGGTATTTACGTTCTTCTGTTTTCTTATCCTACCATAAAAAGATTTTGGGTTCAAATTTCTAATTTAGCCTTGTATACCAATTTAGATTGTTTTATAATACAGATACATGCAGTCCCGTGAAAAAAAGCGGGACGAAGTGCGTTAAAATGAAAAAGGAGATATGATATATGAACGTTTTAGTAATCAACTGCGGAAGTTCTTCTTTAAAATACCAGGTGATCAATTCTGATACAGAAGCAGTCCTGGCAAAAGGTCTTTGTGAAAGAATCGGGATCGATGGCAGACTGACCTATAAACCTGCAGGCGGCGCCAAGGAAGAAAGAGAAGTGGATATGCCGACCCACAAACAGGCGATACAGATTGTTTTGGATGCATTGGTAAATCCGAAGACAGGTGCGTTAAAGAGCCTTTCCGAGATCGGAGCGGTAGGGCACAGAGTCGTACACGGCGGAGAAAAATTCGCTTCTTCCACAATCTTAAATGAGGAAGTATTAAAGGTAGTGGAAGAATGTAACGATCTTGCGCCGTTACATAACCCGGCAAATCTGATCGGTATCCGTGCATGCCAGGAACTGATGCCGGATACTCCGATGGTCGGTGTATTTGATACCGCTTTCCATCAGACTATGCCGGAAAAGGCATATATGTATGGTATTCCATATGAATACTATGATAAATATAAAGTGCGTAAATACGGTTTTCACGGAACCAGCCACAGCTTTGTTTCAAAGAAAGTGGCAGAACTGCTTGGCAAACCGTATGATTCCTTAAAGACGATCGTATGCCATCTTGGAAACGGTGCCAGTGTATGTGCGGTAGATCAAGGGAAATCCGTAGATACCTCCATGGGACTTACACCTCTTGAAGGCCTGATCATGGGAACCAGAAGCGGTGACGTTGATCCATCCGTGCTTGAATTTATTGCAAAAAAAGACGGACTTGATCTTGCAGGCGTTTTAAATGTCTTAAATAAAAAATCCGGTCTGCTCGGAATGTCCGACGGTCTCGGCAGTGATTTCCGTGACATCAGAGAAGCGGCAGGAAAAGGAAACGAAAAAGCAAAGGTTGCGATGGACGCATTCGCATACCGTGTTGCAAAATATGTAGGTGCTTATGTGGCAGCAATGAACGGTGTGGATGTCATCGCGTTTACTGCGGGGATCGGCGAGCATGCATCTGCGCTTCGTGCTCAGATCTGCGAATATTTCGGTTATCTTGGTATAACGATCGATGAGACGGAGAACTGGAAAGAAGAAGAGTACATGACGATCTCTACACCGGATTCTAAGGTAAAAGTCATGGTGATCGCGACAAACGAGGAACTTGCGATCTGCCGAGAGACAGTTGCTCTGGTAAAATAAAAATTTTGTTGACAAACCGTAGTCAAGTATGTATAATTGTTTGAGTGTGATTAGGAGAGTATCATGAAAGTAGATATAACAGACGTTGTTTCGAATGAAAACAAAAGTGTTACAAAAGAAGTGGAGATTGATTTTACCTCTTTTGATTCAAAATTAGGTAATTTCCCGATCATCAAGAAAACGCCATTCACGTTGCAGCTTACGAATGAGGAGAATAAGCAGCTGCTTATTGAGACTGAGTTGGATGTAACGCTTGAAATACCATGTGACCGCTGTCTTGCACCGGTGGATACCGACATACATGTTTCCGTATCCAGAAAGCTTCCGATTGGCAGTGAACCTGTTTCGGAAGAGGACGGGGAAGAAAACGATTATGTGGATGGATTTGATCTGGATGTAGATAGACTTATCTATGGTGAGATTATGGTTAACTGGCCGACGAAGGTTCTGTGCAAAGAAGATTGCAAAGGAATTTGTAGGAAATGCGGAGCGAATTTGAATCTGCAGACCTGTGATTGCCAGAAAACAGAGC
>CAYMCM010000108.1:0-4976 GCA_964388945.1 uncultured Roseburia sp. | reverse complement strand
CATCTATTTTATAATTTTTACATTATTTTTCTTTTATTTTCCTATATTTTCCTATCAAATACCTTCCATTACTATTTAGATCAAAGTAAAACAGTCTGTTTCTATAACAAAAAGACGACTGGCCCAACGGTTTTCACCGTCAGAACAGTCGTCTCCCTGACTTTATATTATGCTTTTACATTCAATATACTTCGTATTTTTTCCGGTGCTGTAACCTCCGTAGCCATAACGTACTTCTGTACACCGACCAGATATGCCTCCTCCGGCAGTTCTGCGGTCTTAGCCGTATCTCCTGCGCGCGTTTCGCAAACCGGCACTGCATCTGCTAACGCAGTCCCTGCCTGCGGCACCGGAACAAGCACCCGCTTTAACACAAGTTTTCCCTCGCGGATCGCTTCTTTTTCTTCTTTTTTCTGTTTCCGTTCTTCCTTTTTTCTCTTTTTCTCCGCAAGCTCATCTGCTTTCTTCTGATTCTGCTCTAAGATGTCACTGACGTGTTCCCGCACCCGGTTCATGCAGTCTGCAACGATCTCGGCACTAAGTGCCGCAAGAAGATCATTTGCCGTTTCCCGCGCTTCCTCCATCGAAGTTCCCTGCTCCATCGCACTCGTAAGAATATGTGCTGCCTGCTTTTTTCCTTCTTCTTTTTTTCGAACCATCTGCACCTGCTGTTCTTTTTGCTTGCGCAGTGCATTCCGATCCACCGTTCCTGCTGCCGCCGCAATGCCCTGTCCATTTACTGTCATAACATCTGCCTCCCAAAAAGTCTAAAACCTTTTTCCTTCCGGTATTTATATCGGCAGCATCCGCTTTTTTCTAAAGCCGGATTTTTCTAGACCGCACGGGTCTCATGGGCAAGCCACGCTGTCTCTTCCTCGTTCAGATAAGGACTGATCTTCTCAAAAACTTCTGCATGATATGCGTTTAAGCGTGCTTTTTCTTTTTCACTCATAAGGGACGGTTCCACCGCATCTAAGTCAAACGGTACAAAGGTGAGCGGTCTGAACTGTAAAAACTCACCATATTCATTTTCCATATACTTCTCACACACGATCAGATTCTCCAGACGGATTCCGTATCTGCCCTCCAGATACAGTCCCGGCTCATCGGAAGTGATCATCCCCTCCTCAAACGCCGCACTCTCGTTGCGCTCCGGAACCTGTTTCCAACGGAAACCATTTGGTGCCTCATGCACGTTCAGAAAATATCCGACACCATGTCCGGTACCGTGATTGTAATCCAGTCCCATTTCCCAGAGTGCTTCTCTTGCGAGATAATCAAAATTAATGCCAAGACAGCCTCTCTTAAATTTTGCGGAAACCAGATTTAAATTTCCCTTTAACACAGCGGTAAAGTATTTTTTCATCTCGGCAGTGATATTACCAAGTGCGACTGTTCTCGTGATGTCTGTCGTGCCTTCAAGATACTGTCCGCCGGTATCCAGCAAAAGAAAACCATCCGCCATGATCTCTTTATCGGTTTTTTGCGTTGCAGAATAATGTACGATCGCACCATGTTCTGCATAAGCGGCGATCGGTGCAAAACTCTGTCCTCTGTAATTTTCTCCCATCCGGCGGAATTCTTCTAATTTTTCCGCAACGGAGATCTCTGTCATCGGGATTTTTCCCACATTGGTCTTTAACCAGTATAAAAATCTGCACATTGCCACGCCATCTTTGATGTGTGCCTTTCTTTCATTTTCCACCTCGACCGGCGTCTTGACTGCTTTCATAAGAACCGTGGGGCAAGGCATATCCAGTACCGGAACTTCCGCTGGAATGCTGCTTACGATAGAAAAATTCGTTTTGGTCTTATCAAGCAGCACCGTATGTTTTTTATTGATCTTTTTCATATCCTCATAAACGGAATGATATGGATAGAATGACACACCTGCCTTTGTCAGTGCCTTTCGCACCGTATCGTCCATCACCTGTTCGTTGATATAAAGACGGATCTCGTTTTTTCCGAGCACCAGATAAGACAGTACGACCGGATTGTATGCCACATCATTGCCGCGGATATTCAAAAGCCAGGCGATATCATCCAGTGATGCCAGCACAAACACCCCGGCTCCCGCTTCCTCCATGACCTCACGCACTCTTGCAATACGCCTCTCTCTCGACTCTCCGGTATATGTTTCATCCAACAGCACTGCCGGTTCAGCAGATAACGCCGGACGATCCGCCCAGATGCGGTCGACCAGATCCTGTTCATATGCGATGGAAACGCCTTTCTTTTCCAGATCCTTCTTTAAAGCCGCCGCTTCCCTCGCATTTACCGTCCGTCCGTCAAATCCTAAGGTCTGTCCCGCTTTTAATTTGTTTACGATAAACTCATGTACTGTCGGCACACCCGGTTCTCCCATCCGAAAAAGATCGATGCCGCTTCCCCAAAGCTCTTCTTTTGCCTGTAAGAAATAGCGTCCGTCTGTCCAAAGCCCTGCCATATCCTGCGTCACCACAAGCGTCCCGGCAGATCCGGTAAACCCGGACACATACGCTCTGCATTTGAAATGATCGCCCACATACTCCGAACCGTGAAAATCATCCGTAACGATCATGTATGCGTCCATATTCTGCGCTTTCATCTGTTTCCTTAATTCTGTAATCGTTTCTTTTGCCATAATATGCACCTTCCTCTTTATCTTTCTATATCACAGACTGTATCCTTTCCGAAAAATTACGCCTCATTCCATTGTGTTCCATGGATTTCTGTTATATATTAACTAGGTATGAAAAAAACGGCATCGTTTTTATCTCCTACATTATATAAACAGAAAAGAGGTTTTTCAATGGATACCGAAAAGTATTTCAATTATATTTTATCCGAAACACAAAAAATTCTTGCAATTGACAGTCCATCCGGCTTTACCCAAAATGCAGCAGACTATGTAATGTCTGCTTACCGCACACTCGGCTATGAACCGATACAGACTGTAAAGGGCGGCGTAATCTGTGAGATCGGTGGTGCCGATACCAATGACGCACTGCTCATGGAAGCGCACATAGACACACTTGGTGCCATGGTTTGCGGAATCGGCGCAAACGGCTGCCTTTCTCTCTCTCCGATCGGCGGCATGAACGCCAACAACGCGGAGGCAGAAAACTGCACGATTTATACCAGAGACGGCAGAACTTACAGCGGTACATTCCAATTAAAAAATGCTTCTATCCACGTAAACGGTGATTACGATTCCACCGCAAGAACCTACGAAACTATGGAAGTCGTGTTAGATGAGAAAGTTTCTTCCAAAGAAGACACGCTCGCTCTCGGCATCCTGCCGGGTGATATCGTCTGCTTCAATCCGCGCACCACATTTACAAAAAGCGGTTATATCAAGAGCCGTTTCCTCGATGACAAATTAAGCGTTGGCATTCTGCTTGGCTTCGCCAAATATGTGAAAGAAGAAAACATAGCACTTCCGCGAAAAGTCTATCAACATATCACGGTCTATGAAGAAGTCGGACACGGCGGTGCCGCTTCGATCCCTTCGGATGTCACCGAAGTGCTCTCCGTAGATATGGGCTGTGTCGGTAACGGACTTAGCTGTCTGGAACATCAGGTATCGATCTGCGCTAAGGACAGCAGAGGACCTTACACTTATGAGGTGGTCTCCGGGCTGATCGCCGCCGCAAAGCGTAAAAATCTTGACTTCGCAGTCGATGTCTATCCGCACTACGGCTCTGATGCCGATGTTGCGCTTACCGCCGGTTATGATGTAAAACACGGATTGATCGGCTCCGGCGTCTACGCCTCTCACGGCTATGAACGCAGCCACAAAGACGGCGTGGTCAATACCTTCTTACTGCTGACGGAATATCTGAGATAATTTTTCCTGACAAAAGGGCTGAGCATCTTTTCGATGCCCCGCCCACATAGGTTTCCCCCTATCGTCATAGTAACTATTCATCTATTGCTCATCCTTCTGATATTCCAGAATATCTCCCGGCTGACAGTCAAGCACATCGCAGATCGCCTCCAGTGTTGAGAAACGGATCGCACTGATCTTTCCGGTCTTAATCTTCGAAAGATTCACATTTGATACTCCCACACGCGCTGACAATTCATTCAGGCTCATTTTCCGGTCTGCCATCACCCGATCCAGACGTAATATGATTTTTCCCATTATATTTCTCCTATATTTTTATAATGTCTCATCGGATTCCTGCTGCAATACGGCACCATACTGAAAGATATAAGCCAGTGCAAGGATCAGCAGTACAATAAACACCATATCAAGGTTTACCGACAGCGAAAAATTGATTCGATTATTGAAAAATCCATTGGCGGCTGTATCTGAGATGCTTGAAAATACAACCCACGGAATCAGCGAGTACGCTAACATCTTCATCTTTTTGATCACATCTTCTTCAAACGGGGACTGACACTTTTTAAGTGCCTTAAAAAGTGCTCCGATAAAGAAAAGTGTGATAAATGTCATAACAAGGTAAAGTAATGCCACCACCAGAGGTCCGACTGTCTTTTTCAGATTAAAGTCATACATTTCTCCGGTTCCACTCATTATGATATGACTGCCTTCTGCGTCAATCTGGTCAATAGCATAAGATACTCCCTCCAACTGCAGCTCTCCGCCCTGCCCATATGTCTCCATCTGTTCAGACAGATCCTGCTCTTTCAATACACTTACTGCCCTGTCTTTTCCGAGCAAAGATGCCAGATCCACATCTACATCGGCTTTCCCTGTTACACTGATACGGATCGCATCTTTCGGCAGTACAGAGACCGCCACTGCTGCCGCGATCGCAGCAATCAGTCCAAGTACCACAAATACCCGCAAAATAACAGTTATGATATATCCTGCTTTTCCCATTTTATTAATCTTACCGATTGTCTGTTCCTTCATACCCTCATTCCTCCATTAACATTTTTCATTATTTTTTTAACGTTTATCGTTAAATTCATTCTAGCAGAGGTGTTGCATCCTGTCAATAAATTTTTAATGTTTATCATTAATT
>CAYMCM010000107.1:0-5000 GCA_964388945.1 uncultured Roseburia sp. | reverse complement strand
AAACAAGAACGGAAGTCATCATTGCAAGAGATCCGCATGCGGAGGAGATCATATCACTCATGACATCTCCATCATAGTTCTTGCATGCCCAGATAAATCCACCCTCAGATTTCATAACACGGGCAACCGCATCATCGATCAGAGTATAGAAATACTCGATACCTGCCTGATCAAATTTTTCTTTAAATTCTTTTTCAAAAACTTCCGCAAAAATGTCTTTGAAGGTATGATCATACTTTTTGGAAATCGTATCCTTGGTTGCAAACCACAGATCATGTTTCGTATCCAACGCATATTTAAAACAGCTTCGCGCAAAGCTTTCAATGGAGCCATCAAGATTATGCTGTCCCTGGATTACACCCGGTCCCTTAAATTCGTGGATCGTTTCTCTTGTCACAGTTCCGTCTTCTGCTGTAAACACCAGTTCTGCCACACCTGCACCCGGTACTTTCATCTCCACATTTTTATAAACATCACCATACGCATGTCTTGCGATTGTGATCGGTTTCTTCCAGTTCTTTACACACGGTTCAATACCCTTTACCTGAATCGGAGCGCGGAATACAGTTCCGTCAAGGATCGCACGGATCGTTCCATTCGGGCTCTTCCACATTTCTTTTAAATTATATTCTGTCATACGTGCCGCATTCGGTGTAATCGTTGCACATTTTACCGCAACGCCATACTTTTTGGTCGCATTGGCAGAATCCACCGTAACCTGATCGTTTGTCTCATTTCTGTGTTCCAGTCCGAGATCATAGTATTCCGTCTTTAAATCAATAAACGGAAGAAGTAATTCATCCTTGATCATCTGCCAGAGGATTCTGGTCATTTCATCTCCGTCCATCTCTACCAACGGTGTGCTCATTTTGATTTTTTCCATTTTCGCTTCCTCCAATTTTTTTATTTTAATAAATTGTCCCATCCATATTGATCCATATTTTTTATGGTGTTCATCATATGGATCGTTGCAAGTTCCTCTGCTCTTTTACTGTCTTTTTCCTTCAATGCCTCAACGATCTGCCGATGTTCCTCATTCGATGCCACCGCGCGCTTCGGATCGGCAAGTGTGATCTTGCGTACCCGCTGCACATAATGGTGAAAATCCGATAAGGTATGATTTAACACCGGACTTTCGGATGCTTCATATAAGATCTCATGAAATTTGTTATCCAGTTCAAGTATCTGTTCTACATGTCCTTCTTTCCCAGCATGAAATTCAGAAAGATAAATATTTTCGTCCAGTTCATCCAACTGCTCTTTCGTGATGTAGCTGCATGCCCATTTCGCACACAGCCCCTCCAGTCTGGAACGGATCTCATAAATATCCTGAATATCCTCCTTAGAAATGCCTACTACATAAGCCCCTTTATTTGGAATGATCGTAACAAGTCCTTCCAGTTCAAGCTGACGCAATGCTTCCCGCACCGGTGTACGGCTGACTCCCAGTTCATCCCCGATCGTCTTTTCTTTTAATTCCTCATTATAACGATATTTTCCTGATAATATATTCTCTCTTATCGTATGAAACACTTTGGTACTCAAAGAGTATCTGTCATCAGCCACGTTGCAGCCTCCCCCCTTTTATAATACAATACCGAGCTTCTTACAGCAATCTGTAATTTCAACTACAAGTTCATTATCCGTAAGAACTGTCACACGGCCTTCCTCATACTGCTTATCCACCCATTCTTTAATCATTTTAACCAACTCAGAATTCTTATCTACCCATCTGTCCTTGCTCAGACGGTAATAGGAATTGATCCAGTGTGCGATACCTGCAAGCCCGGATGTGTTGGACACTGATACCAGTGCCGGGCGGTTTAAGAATTTATCCGTATCAAAAATATTATAGATCTCTTCATTCTTTAACAGTCCGTCTGCGTGAATTCCCGCTCTTGTTACATTGAAATTCTTGCCAACAAACGGAGTGCGGTCCGGAATGTGGTAATCCAGTTCTTTTTCATAATACTCTGCCAGTTCCGTAATAACGGTCGTATCCATGCCATCCAGAGTGCCGCGTAACTGTGCATATTCAAATACCATTGCCTCAAGCGGAGTGTTTCCGGTACGCTCCCCGATTCCGAAGAGTGCGCAGTTGACACCGGATGCACCGTATAACCATGCAGTCGTGGAATTGTTGACTGCCTTATAGAAATCGTTATGTCCGTGGAACTCGATCAATTCACTCGGAACGCCTGCATGGGTAGTAAGTCCATAGATGATGCCCGGTATACTTCTAGGGATCACAGCACCCGGAAAATTCACACCGTATCCCATTGTATCGCAGACACGGACTTTAATCGGAATCTTATATTCATCCATCAGTTTCATAAGTTCCAGGCAGAACGGAATGACAAAACCATAAATATCTGAACGGGTGATGTCTTCCAGATGACAGCGTGGGCTGATGCCAGTCTCAAGGCATTCGCGGATGACGCTCAAATACAGGTTCATAACCTCACGTCTTGTCATCTTCATTTTATAAAAAATATGATAGTCTGAACAGCTTACCAGAATACCGGTTTCACGCAGTCCAAGATCTTTTACAAGCTGAAAGTCCTGCTTGCTTGCGCGAATCCAGCTCGTAACCTCCGGAAATTTGTATCCCCGCTCCAGACATTTGTATACCGCATCGCGGTCTTTTTTACTGTAAAGGAAAAATTCACTCTGGCGGATCTTTCCCTTCGGTCCGCCAAGTTTATGGAGATAATCGTAAATGGTCACAATCTGTTCTGTCGTGTAAGGTGCTCTGGACTGCTGTCCGTCACGGAATGTCGTATCCGTGATCCAGATCTCCTCCGGCATATTGTGCGGCACAATACGGTCATTGAATGCAATCTTCGGGATTTCCGTATACGGAAAAAGATTTCGGAATGTATTCGGTTCCGCTACATCTGCAAGTTGGTAGAAATGCTCCTCTAACTGAAGCAGATTGGTCTTATCGTTTATTACAACTTCTCTCATATCAACAATCTCCTTTGCCTTTGTTCCTTCGCTTCTTGTATTATTGTATACAATTATACTTGTATTTGTCAATACGGGTTTTTACATATTTTTATTTTTATGCATATGTCATGCATTTTTATTTATTTCATGCATACAAATCCGTCCCAAAAAGTTTTACAAATTTTCCTCTCACAAACCGGAAACACATACAAGCCGCCTACATATGATGAATTGTAAATCAAATTTGGAGGATTACAATATGAGTGATTTAGCAGCAACAAACTGTGGATGCGGATGTGACGGAGGATGCGGCAACGGAAGTAATTGTTCCTGGCTCATTATTCTGATCTTACTTTTCTGCTGTGGCAACGGCAATGGTTTCGGCTGTGGCAACGATAGCTGCGGCAGCAACAATAGCTGCATCTGGATCATCCTTTTGCTCTTCTGCTGCGGAGGATGCGGCAACAACGGCTGTGGATTCGGCTGCTAAGTTCGGTTATTCCACACAAAGAAAAAAGAGGGCTTATTTCAAGTCCTCTTTTTCCTTTCCGCCCTCTTTTTCTTTCTGCTTCTGCCGGATACACTCCTCATCTATTTCGTAGACATCATTGCCTTCGATTACAAGTTTTTTCATATCTTTCCCTCCTGTTTTATTATATGCCTGGTTCCGATTTTTGGGCATAGCAAAAAGATCTGTCTCATAGAATAAAACAAAAAAGGATGGTCCACAAAAATTATATGGAAAACGAAAACCAATTTACTCCCTTTGATCAAGAGCTTCAGACTAGGGAACTTCAGATCTTCAAGACAATGATCCCTTATCTCATGCCGGGGCAACAGCGCATGTTCGCTCTTATGATAAAATTCATGGAACTACAGAAAACAGCCTCTCTGTTTAATGGAAAAGCTCCCTCCATGCAGGTGTGCTCCTCCACTGATCCGCAGGAACGTATGTCCCAGATGCTTGCCGATATTCGCAGCTACTGCACTCCGAAGGAACAGGAAAACATTGATATGGCACTCAATCTGATCCAGATGCTCTCCACTTATGAGGTACTTTTTAGCTAAAATGATTTTTCTACATATGATAAAAAGAATAAACCATTTTGAAAGGAAAATGATTATGGATATTTCATTTCTTACCATGCTGCCGCAATTCCAGCAGCTCTCCGAAGAGAAAAAACAGTTTCTCATCGAGTTTGCGATGGCGGACCACGGCAGCAATGCCAATTCAGCCGCCCAGAGTCTCATGCAGGCGATCCAGAACGCAAAAGGAAAAAATATTTCTTTTTCCAAAGAAGAAAGTTCTCTGCTGATCGAAGTCCTAAAACAGAATATGTCGAAGGAAGAAGCCGAGCGCACCGACAAAATGTTAAAAATGGCACAGCAGTTCATGATGATGCAGCAGTTAAAAAAGCACTGATAAAAAGAGCTGTGGAAATAGACATTATCTTTTTCACAGCTCTCAATTTATCTTTTGATTCTTTTTTCGTTCTTATTTTGCCACGATATTGATGATCTTGCCCGGAACATAGATTTCCTTGATAATGTTACCGGTCAGCTTATCACCAAGTGCAGCCTTTCCTGCAGCAAGTGCATCATCCTTAGCAGCATCTTTAGCCAGTGTTACCGTCGCTTTGGTCTTTCCGTTAATCTGAACCGCGATCTCAACTTCATCATCTTCCATCGCCGCCTTATCATATTCCGGCCATGAAGCACTAAACACAGAATCATCATGTCCAAGTTTGCTCCATAATTCTTCGCTGATGTGCGGTGCAAACGGAGCAAGCAGGATCACATAGGTCTCGAGTGTCTTCTTATCTACGCCACCGTTCTTTGCCATATCGATCAGCTTGTTGTTATATTCCATGAATCCAGAAATAACAGTATTTAAGCTGAAGCTCTCGAGACGTGTTGTAATATCATAGATCATCCGATGACGGATCTTAACAAGTTCTTTGGTTTCTTTGACATCCGCGTCTTTTTGTTCCATTACAAGTTTCCAGAAACGGGTAATAAAACGGTATACACCGTCAATTCCTCTGTCATCC
>CAYMCM010000106.1:0-5023 GCA_964388945.1 uncultured Roseburia sp. | reverse complement strand
CTTATTTGGATTTCTGCTGTTCTTCTTTGTATTTGCTGACCAGACGCTGAATACGATCGTAAGGATTTAACAGATCACTGATAGAAGTATCGTGATTTAAGGTGTCTACGATGTATGCAATGTATTTGCTCATGTCGCAGTTGATATAATAATCTCTGGAGAGTAGTTCCGGTGTCTGGTAAGTCAGGTTGGTTGTAACAACTTTGTAGATTGTGCCGTCAGCAACTGCCTGATCAAATTTCTCAAGACCGTTGGTGAACAGACCGAAAGTAGCGATCACGAAGATACGGTTTGCTTTTCTCTTCTTTAATTCGGTTGCAACATCGATCATGCTTTCGCCAGAGGAGATCATGTCATCCACGATGAAAACATCCTTGCCTTCTACGGAAGAACCTAAGAATTCATGAGCCACGATCGGGTTGCGTCCGTCTACGATCTTGCTGTAATCACGGCGTTTGTAGAACATACCCATATCAAGTCCGAGTACGTTTGCAAGGTAGATCGCACGTCCGGTACCGCCTTCATCCGGGCTGATGACCATCATATGCTCGTTGTCAATCGAAAGATCCTTCACTTCACTGAGGATTCCCTTTACAAACTGATATGCAGGCTGTACAGTCTCAAAACCGTTTAACGGGATCGCGTTCTGGACACGAGGATCATGAGCATCGAAAGTGATGATGTTGTCAACACCCATGGAGATCAGTTCCTGCAGAGCGATCGCGCAGTCTAAGGATTCTCTGGAGGTACGTTTGTGCTGGCGGCTTTCATATAAGAATGGCATGATTACGGTGATTCTTCTTGCCTTTCCGCCGACAGCAGCGATCACACGTTTCAGATCCTGATAATGGTCATCCGGTGACATATGATTTTCATAACCGCATACGCTGTAGGTCAGGTTGTAGTTTGTGACATCCAAAAGAAGGAAAAGATCGTAACCGCGGACAGATTCCTTGATCACACATTTTGCTTCACCGGTACCGAAACGCGGTACACTGACATCCATGATATAGGAATCGCGCTGATAGCCTTTGAAGGCGATCGTGTCCTTGTGTTCATGCTGTCTTTTGTCTCTCCACTTTACCAGATAGTGATCCACTTTTTCACCGAGTTCTTTGCAGCTTTCAAGTGGGATGAGTCCAAGGCTTCCCTTAGGAATGGTTTCTAAATTTCTCTTGTCATCTGACATGAATAGATCCTCCGTAATATGAATTGTTTATAGTTTATTTCAATAGATGCAGCATCTAATGAGAGCAAGATAATAAGTTAATGCAGCTTTTTCTTGATGCGGATGTCATCTCCGTAGAATTTTAACATTGTGTAATTGGAAAATACCCGGGAAAAGGTACGTTCCGAATAAATATCCGCAAGCTGGTTCATATTTAAATTGGTGGAAATGATGGTTGACTTCCTGCGAAGCAGCCGCTCATTTAAACACAAAAAGAACTGTGAAGTCGTAAACGAGTTGGACATTTCTGTGCCCAGATCGTCAATGATTAAAAGATCACAGTCGAATATATTCTGATGCGCCGCAGAGGCGTCGGAATCTTTATCAAAAACATTTTTTGCAAAGATATCAAAGAGCTGAAAAGCGGTAAAATAGATCACGGAATATCCGCGGTCTAAAAGCTCTTTTGCAATGCAGTTGGAGAGAAATGTCTTTCCAACTCCGGTGTTGCCGTAAAAAAACAGATTTTCAGCCGCGTCTCCCGAGCCAAAGCAGTCAATGAAATGTTCACTTTCTTCTCTTGCGCGCCGGATCAGTTCCAGAGAAGAAAGACCGCTTACCGGCTCAATCTGCGTGTCGGAATAATAATCATAGGAAAAATGACAGAAATTTTCTTCTGCCAGAATGGACTTGATATTGGACTGGGTATAAATCAGATCAATCGCCGCCTGCTTAAAGCAGTGGCATCGCTCATTTCCAATATATCCGGTGTCCTGACAGTCCGGACAGTCATAAGGCGGAGCAAAATACGCCTCCGGGTAGCCGAGACTGGCTAAAATCACAGATTTTTCCTCGTGCAGAGAAGCGATCTGTTCTTTTAAGTCATCAAGCGCGGCAGCATCGTCACCGAGCAGAAGTTTTTTTGCCTGTGCGACAGAATAGGAGGATATCGTATCGTCAATCTCCTTTAAGCGTGCACTTTTCGCATAAACTTCATTTTTGCGGTCTTCCACAATATGCTGATTTCGAATCTGTTTTGCGTTGTACTGACGGATGATCTCGTCATACTGGGCGTTGCTCAATGCCATTTGATAAAAGCCTCCTGCTAGTGCGTGGACTGATGGAAAATTTTTCCTTCCAGTTGTTCATAATCATAGGAACGCTGGGTAAAATTATTAAAACGGTTATTTACTGGCGCAGGATCTTTCTGCGTCCGGGCTGGCTGTTTCGGCTTCCGGTTTAAAAAAGCTTCATCCAGTGCGGCAATCTCTTCTAAGGTAGAGACGTGCTTTTTGTGCCAGTTGCCTAAAATAGAGTCTGTATATTCAAAACTTGGCTGGTGGATCGCCTGCATGGTACGTCTGCATGCCTCGGTCACCAGTTCTAAGGAAAAACCGTAAGTGTTTGTCCATTTTTCGATCAGGGCAAGCTCTGATTCCACCAGATTGCGTCCGGAAATACCGAATGCCTTCATGACGGCGGTGTTTGTCCTGCTGTAACGTTCGTTCTTTTCCTTTGCCTGTGATACGGATAAAATACCGTCCTTATGCCAGGCAAGCGCAACGGTCTTTATATAGTGCATACTCTTGTGACCGCCTCCGACACAGTATTCGATCAGATATTCGATCAGGTCGATGGAAAATTCAAGGCTGTCATGCCAGTAGAGGATCTCATTGATGTCCGTCGCATTTAAGGTACGTCCGAGGTATACCTCGGTCATATATAAAAGTTCCGAAACACCTTTGTCCTCCCGGAAAGCGCGTATCTCATCTGCAGTATAATCCGGCTTTGGTTTCTCTTCCTTTGATACAGGAATCGGCTCTGGCGGTGCAGCAGAGGAACGGCTTGCCGGTGTGTCATCGTAGGATGCAGATTCTATCTGTGTCCCGCGGCGTCCGGGATTCGATAAGCAGATCCCGGTCAGTCTGCGTTCATTGTCATATTCCAGATGAAGTACCTTTGCTTTTTCCCAGTAGGCAAGTGCACGTTTGATATCCTTTTCCGTATGCTCGAACTTGTCCGCCATGCCGGAAATAGAAAAAGACTCCTCCGGGGCGTTCATGCAGCGTAAAAGATATAAATAGATTTTCACATATTCGCCGTCTGCGTCTGCCATAAGTTCATCGATAAAAACATTCGGTACACAGGTAACGGTTTCATTATTTTCACTATGTAATGTAATGCCTGCCATAATACTCCCTCTTTCAACTCACACATTATAGCATACGTATTTTGAAAAGAGAAGCCCTATTTTTGCCACAAAACCCAGAAAAATCAAGGCTTACGGAGAAAGTGGACAATGTGGATAATGTGGAAAAAGAAGCGGCGGAAAAATTGGGAAAACTGCCGAATACTGTAAAAATCAACAAAAAAAGTTATCCACAATTTCTTTATGTAAACATAAAAAATCCACATTGAATTGGCAAGTAATACACAATTACAATGTGGATAATGTGGATAACTATTCTCCGAGCAGGTGTTCGCCTACGGTATAGATGTCTCCGGCACCCATAGTTATCAACAGGTCGTTGTTTACACAATTTTCCAGCAGGAAATCTTCAATCTCTCCGAAAGAAGGAAAATAGTAACTTTCCGTTCCCAATGCTTTTAATTCATCTAAGATCGCGGTGGATGAGATGCCGATTATATTTTTCTCTCTTGCTGCGTAAATATCTGCGAGGACAACTATGTCAGCGAGGGATAATGCTTTCCCGAAATCTTTTAAGAAGGCTTTGGTTCTGGAATAAGTATGCGGCTGGAATACGCAGATCAGTCGTCCGTGTGGATAATTTTTTGCCGCGCGCAGTGTGGCTTCGATTTCGGTCGGGTGATGTGCGTAATCGTCGATCACAGTCACACCGTTTACTTTGCCTTTTAATTCAAAACGGCGTTTTGCTCCGCCGAAAATAGAAAGCCCATGTATGATATCTTCCAGGGAAATGCCCATTTTTTCGGTAACGGCGATCGCTGCGAGGGAATTGTACACGTTGTGCTCACCTGGTACGGAAAGCGTGATCTCACAAAGTTTTTCGCCGTTTTTGCTCACGGTATAATGCGCGCAGGCTTTTTCATTATAGCTGATATCTGAAGCATAGTAGGTACAGGAAGGGGTTAATCCGTAGGTAATAACTTCCTGGGAGAGCCCTTCCGTGATCTCTTCGGGACGCTCAATTTGTCCGTTTAGGATGATAGCACCGTCTGAAATTGTATTCTTTGCAAATAAATGGAAAGAATGACGGATATCATTAATATCTTTAAAGAAGTCAAGGTGTTCCGCCTCAATATCCAGAATGATGCTGTAACGCGGATGAAAATGCAGGAAACTGTTGGTGTATTCACATGCCTCCGTCACAAAGATGTCGGAACTGCCCACGCGGATATTTCCCCCGATCGCGTCAAGGATACCACCAACGGATAAGGTCGGATCAGCAGCGGCGCAGAGTAAGATCTGGGAGATCATGGAAGTGGTAGTTGTCTTTCCGTGTGTGCCGGCAACTGCAACGGACTGTCGGTAGTTATCCATGATCTGACCGAGCAGTTCTGCCCTGGAAAGCATCGGGATTCCGGCCTGCTTTGCAGCGGCGAACTCCGGATTGTCTTCTTTGATGGCTGCGGTATAGACCACAAGATTAGTGCCTGGCAGGATGTTTTTTGCACACTGTCCGTAGAAAATCTCGGCACCCATGTCGGTGAGATTGTCAGTAAGTTCGGATTCTTTAGCGTCAGAACCGGATATTTTAAAATGTTCTTTCAGTAGTATCTCGGCAAGACCGCTCATGCTGATGCCGCCGATGCCGATAAAATGAACATGAATTGGCTGTTTAAAATCAATCTTATACATTATTATATACCTGC
>CAYMCM010000105.1:0-5026 GCA_964388945.1 uncultured Roseburia sp. | reverse complement strand
TTTTTCGGAACAACGAAAAACTCCACAATGGCAAACAGGGCCTTGCCCTAACAATGAAAACTGCTCCTGAATTCCTAGGCCTCGAAATGTTCAAAGAGCTGTTTATACCATTCTCCCTTAGTCATTAAAATCCTCTTCCATCTTCCAGCTCTGCATGACACAACAATTCATATAAATTCCCCATAAATCAGTCTCCTACTCAAGATATTCCTCATAAGGTTCCAGTGCATGTGCTGCATACTCCAGCTTTCGAGGTATGCTGTCAGCTTTTTTAAGCATATCCAAATATTCATTCCTCTTTGCATCAAATTCCTTGGAATCCACCCTTATAATACCATTCGTTACAACAACTATAAATCCGAGTTGCCTTTCTTCGCCTGTACTCTGAATCTTAAGATATATGTACTTTGAATCAACCGACAGTACATCACATATTCCAAATTTCTTGTGTATAATTTGACCGGCTGTTTTCACACTTTCAATAAAATACTGAACCACCTCATTCAGCATATCGACATGCTTCTTTGCATCATCATATTCATCTTTCAGAATTCTGGCTTTATTTCTCTTTTCCATGATAAGTTGTTTTTCTTTTGATTTCGGCTTTGAAAATGATATGCCGTCAAACAGATCATACACATTACAGCAATAGATAATATCAAATAACAGAATATGCAGCTCATCATCCACATGTAACTCGCCTGGTGCAAGATGCAGTGCTCCATCATATCTGCTCCTGTTCGTTGCCAATAATTCCGGACAGTTTTTTATTTCTACCAGTATTTCATCACACATACGGTAATAAACATCCAGTTTGATATTATCTCCGGTTCCCCAGTCATCATAAAATTCTATACAATCTGCCATTGCCTGTGACTGGGTTGCTTTATACATATAATGATGATCCGGATCATAAAGGAAGAGATAGGATGATACGGAATGAGAATTCTGCTTATAAAGATAGCTGTCAGGATAATACTTCTCCAACAGCTCATTGCATTGCATAAAGAAATTTTCAATAATTTCCATCTGTTTCTTTACGCTTCCTCCATCATCCGAATATAAATCCATAAACATCTGTTGAACTGTCTCCGGTTCTTCACGTGCAAACTGAACCAGACCATAAAACGGTTGGGTATAACTGTCTATGATATTTTTGCTACATTCCTTTACTTTGTATAACGCATCTGCAAAATCATCAGCATCCGCTTCAAGTGCAACATCCATAAGCGGTCTGAACTCATGGCACACCTGCCACTTGTAATACTCTGAATGTTCTGCATCATTCAGCTTTTCAAAGTTGTCTATGTAATGTGCAAATATCTGGTGCATATTGTTCTTATTCATAACTGCTATCCCTGCCTTTCCTGTTTATTCTCAATCACTTTCCGTACCATTTTCTCAAATGATTCACTGAAATGCTCATTATCCTCTAATGTACGTTTCTTCGGTCCTTTTATATGATTCTTCCCGGATGCCCTACGTGCTTTCTTATCTAAATGCCGTTCCATAAGCATCCTGTCTATATTGTCATTCGTGTACCATTTCCCTGACTGATGGATTGCATATGATCCCTTGCCAAGTGCCATTGCAGCCACACCATAATCCTGTGATACAACAATATCCCCCTTGCGGCAAATGCTGATTAGCTTATAATCGACTGCATCAGCACCGGCTCCAACCGCAATCACTTCACTGTAATCTGATTCAAGCACATGGTTTGTGTCACATAAGAGCGTAACCGGAATAATATATTTTTCTGCAATCCTCTCAACAATATGGACTACCGGACAGGCATCTGCATCTACCCAAATATGTATCTGTTTATTATTCTTATCGTTTTCTTCATTCATTTTGTATTCGCGTCCAATCTTTTTTGACATTCTCAATGCCTCTGTTCATAGTACCCCAATATCCTGGATGTGCCATTGGATAAATATTAGTATCTCCATATCTATAAGGTTTTCCATCCCCTATCAGCTCAGCCAATGTGCTACAATTAAAGCGTTCATCAATTAAAGCTCGTATCACTACAACAGAGGTATCTAATCCCAGACATATGATATTATCTGGTTTAATAATATCTATCAATCTCTTGATTTCCAGCGAATCATTAGCGAGAATCTTTCTTGTCATATTTCCTGAATATGTATCTTTGCGATATCCAAGATTGCAATTACAAAAAAACAAATCAGAATACCGACGTTTGTCTATCTCCGGCTTTCCAATCCATGAAAAATATTGAATTAGGTTGGCATCCGTTTGTGAATCTCTGGAAGTAAGATCCACATTGTTGTGAAACATTACCTCTTTTCCTTTATTCATTTCTCGAATATTTGCTATTGTTCCTTTTGCTTCCTCTTTCTCAGGAGGGCCAAAGTCTTGTCCTATCAACATATATTTGATATGTGGTGTTTTCTTTGCATATCCAAATCCCTGCCAATAAGTCCACAAATTTATTTCCTGACATAAATCCTCTCCTGTAACTAAATCACACCAGCATAGTCTTAAATTGTTTTTACATATTGGATTCTCAAGATATTTCAGTTTTACCTTTGCCACTAAATCCCGATATTCTCTTGACTTGTCTTCATTCATACACAAAGTTCCTACTTGATCTAATCTTTTAATTCTTATTCAACTGTGATAATGCTTTCGTCTCCATATCTAAGATATCTCCTACTGCGGCTCTTACCACTTTGTCAACAACACTTTCGATATCTTCATCATCAGATACATCATACCATTTTGTTGTATAGATTCTCTTGTATGTAAAATTTGACTTTCTCTTATCATTCGGCTTCAATATATCCGTGATAGCCTGCATTTTCTTCATAGACTCTTCCGGAACATTATTTCCTGCTAATTCAAATATTCCATAAAGTCTGTCATCACGTACATTGAACCAATAAGAATAAATATTTGTAGAACCCCATGAGCTGATTGGCTCATCCAGAAGAGGAAGGCATTTATCCATTGCCTCTGTCCTAAAATTATATCCCCAGCTTTCATCATAGATGATCAGTCCTTCCTCTGACAGCCTGCATAATGTATCTTTGATAGCATCTGATAACTGTGTTTTCCCATCTATTCTGTTTTCAAAAATAAGATCTAAAGCTTTCTTGTGCTTATTATATATTTTATTGCAAATATCAATTAACTGCTGATCTTCCACAATATCTCTCCTAACAACATCAATATAATTTTTGATCATCAAATCTACATCCGGCAAAACCTTTATTTGCGAAGTCGCGGATTCCAATACATCTATGACATCACTATATGTAAGTACTTCCCAATTTTCTACATCACTGGGTTTTTCTCCATCCGGCGTCAGAAACACCAACATCCTGTTATAATCTGGATACTCTTTCTCCAAGATGTTTCTATATCTGTTAAGCTGATTACTATGCTCATGCGAACCAACCTTATTTTCTATTGCGATCACTGTTTTTTCTTCTGTTGAGGTTAGCAGAATATCTATATTCTTCCATTCTCTCATAACTGAAAATGTATAGAAGTCCATCAATAGAACATTAAATACATCATATCGTCCATCTGAATCATTCTCTACTAATCGTTGAAGAATTCCTTTCAAAAATACATCTCCTATGCCATGATTCTCGTTTGGATTCAGAAGCCACCCAAGCATATTACTGTGGCGGATTTCAGCTCTTGATATCTTCAGTACATCAAACATATTAAATTTTCCGGTCCAGGGAAGCAATTCATCTAAGCAACCAATATCCAGTAAAAAATTCTGTAATGCTTCCTCGTTCGTTAATTCTTTTCCATCCATAAATACACCTATTTCTTATTTTTATAATTCAATATGCACTATTATTGCTTTTTTCGAGCCTAGGTCTTAATACTTCCCAATCTTTGCCTTGAAAAAACTCTCCATCACAAAAAAATGCAATTTTATACTTAGTCAATGCAATATCCGGTTTTCCTGGTAAATCATTATCATTTTTTCTGTATCGATATCCTCTATCCCATAGAGTTTTCCTTAACAACACCTCAATCTTTGTGTCCATAGATCTAATGTGTTGCATATTTTTTCGGCGTTGCTCCTTTGTCAAATCATCAGCCATATCTTATTCACCCTTAAAAATTACATCATTATGGTACTGTATAAATTCTTTACCCGGCAAAAACTTATCTGGAAGTATTATTTCCTTGCCATTATAGAAGGCAAACCATTCTCTGGTCTTTTCATCCATAACTGCATCCTTAATATATCTTGAATTTACAATCCGATAATTTTTATCTATGGTGATTAACCCTCTGTCAAATGCTTTATCATGCATGGCATTCAAACATAATCCATTGCTTGGATTTGTTCGTTCTGTCTTTATATTACTTACACTCCATGGTTTAATATGGCTTGCAATAAGTAATTCCTTATTCTTTAACCCTGTTATGCAACACGCATTGCCATATGACATAAGCACAGACATCCTGAAAAAATACTGGCCTATTCTTATCTTTGTCTGTTGCTCTTTATCAATACCTATAGGTATGTCATCTAATTTTAACTCTGGCCATAAATTCTCAACAGATGTATGCTGCATATCCGCCAAAATATTCTGAGCTATAAATGATAATTCCCCAATATTGTTTGCAAACTCATCATATATAATCTTGTCCAATTTGCTGGTGTGCGATAATCCTGACACATTTCTTGCCTGCAATTCTGGATCATAATGAGCAAGATTAGACATTTTATAAGCTACCGCATCGGGTGTCCTGTTAATTATACCTGCAAGATTTATTATATCTTGATTATTCTTTCCAATCTTAGAAAATGGAACTCTTGTATAAAGATCCATTGCTAAAATCGTTTCTTCTCTTGTCCAATTTCTTCTTGCCACACTATCACCACCTTTACACATATTATATATCATCCTGACTCTTTTGTGTATAAATATCAAAATTGTATTGCTGCTTAACGCAGCATATATAAATAAAACTTGCATTTTTGCAGCAAATATTATATAATCAGTATGAAGGAGAATGTCATGAA
>CAYMCM010000104.1:0-5165 GCA_964388945.1 uncultured Roseburia sp. | reverse complement strand
GAGCACTTGACTTTTAATCAAGTTGTCGGGGGTTCGACTCCCCCGTGTCTCATTACTAAAAAATAGCGGAAATCATTGAAAAATCAGTGTTTTCCGCTATTTTTTTATATCATGAAAGTAAGGGGGAGATAGTCGATTTTAGATGTCCGCATCCAGAGATCGGTCGATGCCAGAAAAGGCGCAGCAAACGACTGCGCCTTTTTGGGAATAGATCTTGTTCTTTTTATGAATGTTTCTTCTTTCTGTAGAAGATAACGGCTGCGATGGCAATTACACAAGCAGCTCCGGACAGCAGAAGCGGCAGCAGATTGTTTGTGGCATTTGCAGAGGAAACATCCTCTGGCTGTGCCAGTTCGCTGGCTGGTTCCTGATCTTCGGGTGTTGTTTCTCCGTCAGATACAAAGGAAGCTTTTTCTTCATCTGAAGAAATGGCCGTGATTTTGTCGTATACAAGTTCTCCGGATACGTTTCCCTGTTCATCGATTGCGCCAGAATCGGGAATCGCATTAACCCATAAGCCGAAGCTTGTGACGGATGCGGCGGCCTCGCTTGTAAGTGCGCCGCGATCTTCTTTGTCTATAAACTCTGAAAATGGCAGGGTAACAAGAAGGGGTTCGGATGTAGAAGTATATGCTTCATAAGTATTCAGATATGCTTCATAGGAACCTCCATCCGCAGTGTTGATCTGAATTACGGTTTTCTGATTCTTTCCATCTGGTACGACCCAGAACTGCAGAGCGTTGCATGCAGACCAGTCGGCTTCTTTTGAAATAGTCGCACCTGCCCAGCCAGTTTTTGTTTCATTATATGCAAATTGCAATGCGTAACTTCCTTCATAAACAGGATCTTCGGTAAGTGAGATCGAAAGATCACATCCGCTGTCTTTATTTATTGCCCAGTTGTTTGTTAATAGGGCGGATTCTCCATAGTATGATTCAAAATCATCCACAAGTAATGGATCAGCTTCTTTTTCTGCGATATTTAAAAGGACGGAGATCTCCTGCAACTTATTATCGCCGGAATAGAGTATAAGTGTTCCATTCGCCGCCTCGCCAAGTGATGCCAGTGTGTCTGCATTTAAAACCGCAGTTGCGGTATTTCCATCCACGGTTGTATCCAGTTTAATTTCCTGTTCTTCATTTGATACAGCGATCACTGCATTTACATCCGGCTTATTCAGCCGGGCGGTGATTGGTGTCTCTTCCAGAATGCGGGTTCCGGCAACCGGACTGGTAAGATATCCGCTTATGGTATCTGTTTTTTCGACCGATGGAGCGGTTGGTTTTTCTCCGGTTAAAACTGCCTGCTGATCCTGGGCAAAAATACTCTTTTCATTGTTATAAAAAGAAATAAAGGCATCCATTAGTTCATGCCCATGCAAAGTTCCATCTTCTTTTACCGATGTCACATATGGAGTATAGAAACTTGTGTCAGAATAATTTGTCCATATCATAAAATAGCAGCAATTATAATCTGGTTTGGTAATAATGTCTAAGATTTCTGTATACCACTGCGGGCGTTTGTTTCCGGTATCCTGCATTTCCAAGATTCCGGTTTCGGTTACGGCAAATAGTTTTTGGTGCTGTTTTGCAAATGTGTCTGCAAGTTTTACCATACTTTCAAAATTTGTCTGGAAGGTATATCCTTCTTCATCCGGTACCGGATCGGAATCATAGGTATCAAATCCGATGATATCTACATAGGCATCTCCTGGGTAACGCTCTTCATATTCAGCGAGAGAAGATGCTTCGGAACCGGGGCCATACAGGTAGATCAGATTGTGTACATTCTTTTCATCCCTCAGATATTCTACGGTATACTTATAAACGCTTTTGTAAGTTTCAGCATCACAGAAGGCTTTTCCCCACCAGAACCAGCTTCCGGTATTTTCATGGAATGGACGAAATAGTACAGTTCCATTTACCTGAGAAGCGTATTCTGCAACCAGATCCAGATATGCAGTAAAGGACTCGTTATATGCTCCTCCCGGAAGAATCTGATTCATACAGTCTCCATTCAGGTTATTGGAATCTGCGGAAAAATAATCATAACGGTCATATGCTTTTTCGGCAGACGGATTGGTTTCTTCTGCAAATGCAAAGTTTGGCATATGTGCGGAAAGGGTCATAATGGAGCCTTCATCCAATGCCTCATTCGTTAGAAGAGCTGCGGCTTTTATGTTTCCCTCTGTTGTTTTCGGAAGCTGTGTTTCATCCGGATGTCTTTTGTTATAGGTTTTTGCAAATCCGTCAAACAGATTGCCGCAGTCTAAGCCTACAAGTCCGGCGATAGATCCGGTCATATCCTTTGTATCAGATTCTGATAATTCAGAATTTCCGGCTTTCAGTACCGTGTCCTCCATGTGACCATAAATGGCAGCATCGGATTCACCGACTGCTTTTAAGTACTGATAAAGCGCTATGGTGTCTGCATCTGCAAGAGCATCTGTAAGAGAAATGTCAGAAGCGTAGGAAATCTCATTTCCATTTAAGGTAAGTGTGGCAGCATTTCCCTGAACGGATGTAGTGGTATCCGCTTTTTCAGAGGCATCCACATAAGAATCCACAGCGTCTTTTGAGGAATCCTGAGTGATTTCAGCGCCTTGGGCAGCGAATGTCGGGGTGAACGATTGGATTCCCAGCATGATACCCAGACCAACTGCTGATAACTGTTTCATATTCAGTTTTTTCATAACAATATGAACCTCCTTAAATTATTTTGACTAAAAATGCGCAATTTTTTGACATATTTAAGCATAGCACAACATAAAATTAATTAAAATATGGCAAAATTAACAAAAATAGTAAATACAAAAATAAACTAGAATAAAGCTAAAACACAGACTAAAAAGAATAAATGACCCTATCACGAAAAACAAATAAAAAAGCTTGTAATTTATGGACGGCTAATATATAATAAAAAATATTTTGCGGAACTGATGGAATTGGCAGACATGCAAGATTTAGGTTCTTGTGCCGCGAGGCGTGTGGGTTCAAGTCCCACGTTCCGCATGAAATGATGGGTTCTTTATAGATTGCAGGATTTATAAAGGGTCCTTTTTCTTTGCATGGGCATTTTGGATAAAATGAAATGCGGTAATTGTTATTGCGCAGGGAATATGATAAAATGGGAAAGAATCACAAAAAAGAGGGAAGAGTTATGGAGGAAAAACAAATGGAACAAAAAGAAAAGACAAGGTTCATCATTTTCATGCTCGTTGCGTATGGAATCACATACCTGATGGGTATTTTGATGTGGTACGGCAGTACACAAGGGTATGATCTGTCGGCATTTCCGACAGCACAGATGCTGTATCCGGCAGCAGGCGTTATACTGGGGCTGCTTGTGACAAACAAAAAAGAAAAGAAACTGCCGCTTGGATTTTTTATTACGGTACTCGTGACAACGGCGGTATTGATTGTACTGGCAGTGATTTCGGTCATTGCGCCGATGGAAGATATGGAAGTTCAGGGAATGACTGTTGCCGTGTATAATCTGATAGGACAGTATGTTATGATCATTGGCAGTGTGGTCGGTCTGATTTTACTTGCGGCTGCCGGAAAAGAAAAGCGGGCAGCGGCAGGTCTGGCGAGAAGAAACTGGAAAAGTGCTGTTGTTGTAGTAGTGCTTTTTGTGGTAATTTATCTGGCAAGGACAGTTGTTTCTGTCACAGCGTCCGGTGTGGCCGATGGCGTTGGCATGAAATATACGGCGGAATGGTTCGGGATTTTTGTAGATCCGATGGTGTGGATCAATATCATTGCGCTGCCGATCAATTATTTTTTTGTATTTATTGCCTTTTTCGGGGAAGAGTACGGTTGGAGATATTATTTGCAGACAGTCCTTCAAAAGAAATTCGGACTGCGGCTCGGTGTGATCCTGCTTGGCGTGGTATGGGGGCTCTGGCATCTGCCGATCGATCTGTTTTATTATACAAAGGATTCTGGACTTCAGATGGTCTTTGCGCAGCAGATCACCTGTATTTTTCTGGGAATCTTCTTCGGATATGCTTATATGAAAACAAACAATATGTGGGTGCCGGTGTGTCTGCATTATCTTAATAACAACCTGATTCCGATCATTACCGCGACATTCACTGCGGATGTTTTGGAGAATCAGGTGATCAGATGGAGTGATCTTCCGGTTTCCCTGCTCTTAAATGCTTTATGCTTTGGATTCTTTTTACTGGCAGGAGAGTATAAGAGAAAAAATAAATTAGAATAAAGGAGTGTGACCTGCGTGGATGCAAGTGAAAATAAGCGCAGCATAGCGATCGTAACCGGTGCAAGCGGCGGATTCGGAAAGGAATTTGTGCGGCTGCTTTTAGCAGAAGATACGCTGGATGAGATCTGGGCGATCGCGAGAAGTGAGGAAAAACTGCAGAAACTGAAAGATGAGTTCGGCAGCCGGATTTTGACGATTCCGATGGACTTGACAGATCCTAAGGCGCGAAAGAGGTTTGCGGAAAAATTAGAGACAGAAGATGTGGTCATCCGTTTCCTTGTGAATAATGCGGGCTATGCGAAATTTTGCTCATATGATGATCTTGGTGTGGAAGAATCTTTAGATATGCTTGAATTAAACTGTAACGCGGTGGTTGCGATGGGGCTTTACTGTATTCCGTATATGGATCGGGGCAGCCGCATGATAAACATTGCTTCACTCGCATCTTTTCAGCCGCTTCCGTATCTGAATCTGTACAGTGCGTCAAAAGTATTTGTGCGCAATTATTCCAGAGCATTGAATATGGAGCTGAAAGAAAAAGGAGTGACGGTGACAGCAGTATGTCCTGGCTGGATGGATACGGCATTGTTTGAGCGCGCCGATATTGGGGCAAACCACACGATCCGTACATTCCGGGGGATGGGAGATCCGAAGAGGATGGCAGCGCATGCGTTCCGGGATGCGAAGAAAGGAAAAGATATTTCAGTTCCGGGTGTGTACACAAAATTCTGTTACGCTGCGTCAAAAGTGCTTCCTCAGAAATGGATGATGAAGCTGTGGCTGAAGCAGCAGAATATGTAAAAAATAAAAAAGTGATTGACAACACATATTTTCTATACTATAATTTCTACTGTTGCGTGACAAGTGAGAGTATGTGCAGCAGTAGAAGGGCTTATAGCTCAGCTGGTTAGAGCGCACGCCTGATAAGCGTGAGGTCGGTG
>CAYMCM010000103.1:0-5257 GCA_964388945.1 uncultured Roseburia sp. | reverse complement strand
AGTACAGATTGGACAAAGCAAATATTATCCATGTGCCAATTGGAAAAGCATCCTTTACTGAAGAACAGTTAACAGACAACTTCCAGACTCTGATCAGTGCAATCAACAAAGCAAAACCTGCTACATTAAAGGGTCAGTATTTAAAGAGTGTATCTGTAGCTCCGACCATGGGACCTGGTGTAAAGGTCAATGTAACAAAGTTAGCTTAATTGCTGGTTGACATCAATAAATTTTAATGCTATAATAGCAAAGCATATTGCCGAAGACAGTAGGTGCCGTAAGGCGTAAACGTAAGTGCCTGCCGAGGAAATGTAGATTATATCTATATGAATGATTCATCCTCTCTGTCTTCCACAGAGAGGATTTTTTTAGACTTCCTCAAAGAGCAATAAAAAATAAAAGAAGGAGGTGTACGATTCGTGGCAAAAGTAGAACTTAAACAACCAATCGTGCAGGAAATTTCTGAAAACATTAAAGACGCACAGTCCGTAGTGGTCGTAGATTACCTTGGACTTACCGTTGCAGAAGATACTGAGTTGCGTAGACAGTTAAGAGAAGCAGGTGTTGTTTATAAAGTATATAAGAACACCCTTGTAAACTTCGCAATTAAAGGTACAGAATTTGAAAGCCTTGCAGATTGCCTCGAAGGACCGAGTGCTTTCGCAATCTCCACAACAGATGCGACAGCTCCGGCAAGAATCCTGGCTAAATTTGCAAAGACGGCTCCGGCACTTGAGATTAAAGCAGGTGTTGTAGAAGGAACTTTCTATGACGAGAAGGGCATGAAAGCAATCGCAGCCGTACCGTCAAGAGAAGAACTGCTTTCCAAGTTCCTTGGAAGCATTCAGTCTCCGATCACCAACTTTGCTCGTGTGCTTAATCAGATCGCAGAAAAAGGCGGCGCTGGTGAAGTAGCAGAAGCTCCTGCAGAGGAGGCTGCTCCGGTAGTAGAAGAAGCAGCAGAAACACCGGCTGAATAAGCTGGAAATATAAAAACGAAAAACCATAAATGGAGGGAAATTAAAATGGCAAAGATGACAACAGAAGAATTTATTGCAGCAATCAAAGAATTATCTGTATTAGAATTAAATGAATTAGTAAAAGCTTGTGAAGAAGAGTTCGGCGTATCTGCAGCAGCAGGTGTAGTAGTTGCAGCAGCAGGCGGAGACGGCGCAGCAGCAGGCGAAGAAAAGACTGAATTCGACGTAGAATTAACAGAAGTTGGTCCGAACAAGGTTAAGGTCATCAAAGTTGTTCGTGAAGCAACTGGCTTAGGATTAAAAGAAGCAAAAGACTTAGTTGACGGCGCTCCGAAGATTTTAAAAGAAGCTGCTGACAAAGCAACTGCTGATGATATCAAAGCTAAATTAGAAGCAGAAGGTGCAAAAGTAACCTTAAAATAGTCGCGAAAGCTACAAGCAGTGTGACAGGAAACAAAAAGCCCGGTGGAAATTTATTTCCGACTGGGCTTTTTTGTTTCTTGTCATAGGGAGCCAACCCGCGCACGAGAAGTGTAAGATTTGAGTGAGCACTGCTTGCATCGCAAGATGCCCCGCCAGTCGGGTAGGGAAAGAATGAGTCTTCGTAAATAGATTTTGTGAAAGAATAGAAAAAGCTAGGAAAATAATGGGAGATGTGATATAATACTTTCGTTGTGCAACAAAATATGAGTTATGAAGGAGAAAACAATGGAACAAAAAAGAAAATTAGGTACAGGACTTCAGGTTTGGTTATGGATCATTTTTGTCATTAATATCCTTACGGCAGTGACTACGGCACTGGCTGTTGTGGGATCGGCTGCGATTGGAAGTGCGCTTGGACTTGGAACGGTGTATACGATCCTTTGCGTAGTAAGCCTTTTGCTTGAAATTGTATTGATCGTTGGAATCGCGATGCTACTTTTTAAGAGCAAAAAGGTTGGATTTTATATGATCTGTGCAGCGGCAGGAGCAGGATTTATTGTAAATATGATCACTTATGGCGTTATGGCGAGCCTGACAGCGGGCAATATCGTGCGCGCGATCTTGAGCCTGGTAATTTGTCCTCTGGTTACATATTTACTTGCAAAAAATGACTGGGAATATCTGGACTAAAAAGTACAGATGAAAAGGCAGGAGTGAGAAAACTCCTGCTTTTTTCATGCCATTTATAATAGAAGAAACAGATTAGTATGCGCGATTTTTCATGGAAACATGAAAAAAACGAAAATGCGGCTTGACTTATTCTTGACATTTGTGCTATCATATACGTTGCACTATTGTGGAGATGTAGGCTTATTTGTGTTACCAAAATAGTGGAAAGCAAGTGGAAGATACACCTTATGTAGTAGAAAAGGTAGATTTTAAATAAAAAAACGAGAGGTGAAACGTCAAATGGAGAAAAACAGAATACGTCCGGTCAAGGCTGGAAAAGGTTTACGTATGAGTTACTCAAGACAAAAAGAAGTACTGCAAATGCCGAATCTGATCGAGGTACAGAAGGATTCGTATCAGTGGTTCCTGGACGAGGGATTAAAAGAAGTTTTTGCGGATATTTCCCCGATCGCTGATTACAGTGGTCATTTGAGTCTGGAGTTCGTAGATTTTACTTTGTGCGAGGACGATGTAAAATACTCTATTCCGGAATGCAAGCAGAGAGATGCTACGTATGCAGCACCTTTGAAGGTGAAGGTTCGTTTACACAACAAAGAGAATGATGAAATCAACGAACATGAGATCTTCATGGGCGATTTGCCGCTTATGACTGAGACCGGTACGTTCGTAATCAATGGTGCAGAACGAGTTATCGTAAGCCAGTTGGTTCGTTCTCCGGGCATCTACTACGCTATTTCCCATGATAAAGTCGGTAAGAAACTCTATGCGTGCACCGTTATTCCGAATCGTGGTGCATGGCTGGAATATGAGACTGACTCCAATGACGTTTTTTATGTTCGTGTGGACAGAACAAGAAAGGTTCCGATCACGGTACTGATCCGTGCGCTTGGTGTCGGAACAAATCAGCAGATCATTGATCTGTTCGGTGAAGAGCCAAAGATCGTTGCCAGCTTCGGTAAAGATCCGTGTATCACGGAGAAAGAGCCGCAGGGAAGCTATGAGAACGGTCTTTTAGAGTTATACAAAAAAATCCGTCCGGGTGAACCGCTTACCGTAGAAAGCGCAGAAAGTCTGATTACGGCAATGTTCTTTGATCCGAGACGTTATGACCTTGCAAAAGTAGGTCGTTATAAATTCAACAAGAAACTGCATTTTAAGAACCGTATCAATGGACATGTGCTCGCAGAGGATGTTGTAGATACAACAACCGGTGAGATCCTTGCTGAAAAAGGCACGGAAGTGACCAGAGAACTCGCAGAAACGATTCAGAATGCGGCAGTACCATATGTATGGGTACAGGAAGAAGAGCGCAATGTGAAGGTGCTTTCTTCCATGATGGTAGATATTCGTACATGGGTTCCGGAACTTACCGATCCGCGTGAGGTTGGTGTGACTGAACTTGTATACTACCCGATTTTAAAACAGCTTATGGATGAAAATGACAATTTTGAGGATCTCAAAGAAGCGATCCGCAAGAACATCCATGATCTGATTCCGAAACATATTACAAAAGATGATATTTTTGCGTCCATCAACTATAATATGCACCTCGAGTGGAGTGTTGGAAGTGATGACGATATCGATCATTTGGGCAACCGTCGTATCCGTGCGGTCGGCGAACTGCTTCAGAACCAGTATCGTATCGGGTTATCCCGTATGGAGAGAGTTGTCCGCGAAAGAATGACAACACAGGATCTCGAAGGAATTTCTCCGCAGAGTCTGATCAACATCAAACCGGTCACGGCAGCGGTAAAAGAATTCTTCGGTTCTTCCCAGTTGTCCCAGTTTATGGATCAGAATAACCCGCTCGGTGAGCTGACGCATAAGAGACGTCTGTCCGCACTTGGACCAGGTGGTCTTTCCAGAGACCGTGCCGGATTCGAGGTTCGAGACGTACATTATTCCCATTACGGAAGAATGTGCCCGATCGAGACACCTGAAGGCCCGAATATCGGTCTGATTAACTCGCTGGCATGCTATGCGAGAATCAACGAGTATGGCTTTATTGAGGCACCGTATCGTAAGATTGATAAGACAGATCCTAAGAATCCGCGCGTCACAGACGAAGTTGTCTATATGACCGCAGATGAAGAAGATAATTACCATGTAGCACAGGCAAACGAAAAGCTGGATGAAGAAGGATATTTTGTAAGAAATTCTGTTTCCGGCCGTTACCTGGATGAAACACAGGAATATGATAAGACCATGTTTGATTACATGGACGTATCTCCGAAGATGGTGTTCTCCGTTGCTACCGCATTGATTCCGTTCCTGCAGAACGATGACGCGAACCGTGCCCTGATGGGATCCAACATGCAGCGTCAGGCGGTGCCGCTGCTTACCACAGAGGCTCCGGTCGTAGGAACCGGTATGGAGACAAAGGCAGCCGTTGACTCCGGTGTCTGCGTAGTAGCAAAGAAATCCGGAACAGTAGAAAAATCTGTTTCCAATGAGATTACAGTGAAAAATGATGATGGAACAACATCTGTATATTCCCTGACCAAGTTCATGCGAAGCAACCAGTCCAACTGCTATAACCAGCGTCCGATCGTATTTAAGGGCGACCATGTAGAAGCAGGAGAGGTGATCGCAGACGGACCGTCTACACAGGGCGGTGAACTGGCACTCGGAAAGAACCCGCTCATCGGTTTCATGACCTGGGAAGGTTATAACTACGAGGATGCCGTACTGCTCAGTGAGAGATTGGTACAGGATGATGTTTATACATCTGTTCATATTGAAGAATATGAGGCAGAAGCGCGTGATACCAAGCTTGGACCGGAAGAGATCACAAGAGACGTTCCGGGTGTCGGCGATGACGCATTAAAAGATCTGGATGAGAGAGGTATCATCCGTATCGGTGCGGAAGTGCGTGCCGGAGATATTCTGGTCGGAAAAGTAACTCCGAAGGGAGAGACAGAGCTGACTGCAGAAGAAAGACTTCTCCGTGCTATTTTCGGTGAAAAGGCAAGAGAAGTCAGAGATACTTCCTTAAAAGTACCGCATGGCGAATATGGTATTGTTGTAGAGGCAAAGGTATTTACCAGAGAAAACGGCGATGAACTTGCTCCTGGTGTAAATCAGGCTGTCCGCATCTACATTGCACAGAAGAGAAAGATCTCTGTCGGTGATAAGATGGCTGGTCGTCACGGTAACAAGGGTGT
>CAYMCM010000102.1:0-5446 GCA_964388945.1 uncultured Roseburia sp. | reverse complement strand
AGTATGCTGGATGCACTCGGACAGGATTATGTGCGTACTGCACGCGCAAAGGGTGTTTCCCAGACAAAGGTTATTTTCAAACATACACTGCGAAATGCGCTGGTTCCGGTTGTTACCTATGTGGGACCGGAAATCGCATACATCATCACAGGCTCTATGGTTGTGGAAAATATCTTCACGATCGGCGGACTGGGACAGAAGTTTGTTACAAGTATCTATAACCGTGATTATACGATGATTATGGCAACTACCATGTTCCTTGCGATCATCATGGTCATTGCGAACCTGCTTACCGACATTGCATATAAGTGCATTGATCCGCGAATTAATTTGGAATAGGAGGCCCGGATATGTCTAACGAGAACGGAATGCCGAAGAAAAGTGCGCTCAGCGCGCAGATAGATTTAAGTAAATTTGATTTTGCAACCGAAGAAGAGAAAAGACAGCAGGATGTCATGAGCGAATCTACTACTTTTTTTAAGGACAGTATGAAACGCCTGCGGAAAAATCCGCTTGCAATGGGAAGTATCATTGTGCTGGTTTTAATTCTTCTTGTGATTATTTTTGCACCGAAGATCGTGCCTTACGGTTATTCGGAGATCATCACCGTAGACGGAGTGAGAGATAAGACTGCGAAAAACCTTGCACCGTTTACTTACTCAAAAATGGAACAAAAATACATGGAAAAAGGCGGAACGGTATTCCCGCACATCTTTGGTACGGATGAACAGTGCCGTGACTATTTTATCCGTGTCGTTTACGGAACAAGAGTTTCCTTAAGCGTTGGTCTGTTCGCAAGTATCATCGTGCTCATTATCGGTGTGATCTACGGATCAATATCCGGTTATGCGGGCGGAAAAGTCGATCTGATCATGATGCGTATCGTCGATGTCATATATTCGCTGCCGGATCTTTTGATGGTGATCCTGCTTAGCGTGGTACTCGGAGAAACGCTTGGAACGGCAATCAAAGGAACGGTCTTTGCAAAGCTCGGAAGTAATATGTTATCCCTGTTTATTGTATTCGGACTTTTATACTGGGTAAGTATGGCGCGTCTGGTGCGCGGACAGATCCTTACGATCAAGCAGAATGATTACGTACTGGCATCCAAAGCGATCGGTACTCCGGCATCCAGGATCATCCGTACACACATTCTGCCGAACTGTCTTTCTGTAATCATCATCTCAGTGGCACTTCAGATCCCGTCGGCGATCTTTACTGAGAGTTATTTAAGTTTCCTCGGACTTGGTGTACAGGCTCCGATGCCATCGCTTGGTTCTCTGGCGAATGCGGCGAGAGACGGACTGACCAGTTATCCGTACAAACTGATTTTCCCGGCTGTCACCATCGTCCTTATCGTGTTGGCATTTAACCTGTTAGGTGACGGACTTCGTGATGCATTAGATCCGAAGCTGAAGAAATAAGGGAGGCATGGACAGTGAGTGAATATTTATTACAGGTAAAAGATTTACATACATCATTTTTTACAGATTCCGGTGAGGTAAAAGCCGTAAACGGTGTTTCTTTCAATCTGGAAGCCGGAAAGACACTGGGGATCGTCGGAGAAAGCGGTTCCGGAAAGAGTGTTACCGCATATTCAATTATGCAGATCCTCGCAGATGCTGGAAAGATCACAAGCGGCGAGGTGTTATACAAGGGTGAGGATATCACCAAATGGAATAAGAAGCAGATGCAGGGATTCCGCGGAAAAAAATGTTCTATAATTTTCCAGGACCCGATGACCAGCTTAAATCCGGTATTTACGATTGGAAATCAGTTGATGGAAGCGATCCTGCTTCATACAGACCGTAATAAAGAACAGGCAAAAGAGCGTGCGGTTGAAATGCTCACGTTAGTCGGAGTCAATGAGCCGGAAAAACGTCTGAAACAGTACCCGCATGAGTTGTCCGGCGGTATGCGCCAGCGTGTCATGATTGCTATGGCACTTGCATGTGAACCGGATATTCTGATCGCGGACGAACCGACCACTGCACTTGATGTGACCATTCAGGCACAGATCCTTGAACTGATGCAGGAACTGCAAAAGAAGATGGGAATGGCAATCATCATGGTTACGCATGACCTCGGTGTTATTGCAGATATGTGTGACGAGATCATTGTTATGTATGGCGGGCGTGTCTGTGAACGTGGAACGGCAGATGCTATTTTCTATGATCCGCGTCATGAATATACGAAAGGTCTGCTTCGTTCTATTCCGAGCGTCAAGCGTATGAAAGAACGGCTTGTACCGATCGGCGGTACACCGATCAACCTGTTAAATATGCCGAAAGGCTGTGCGTTCTGTGCCCGCTGCGATAAAGCAATGAAGATCTGTCTGGACACAGTACCGGAAGAGATTCGGGTAGGTGAGACACATCTTGCAAGCTGCTGGATGAATGTAAGAGCCCAGTATGAGACCGAAAACGGAGGTATCAGCAATGAGCAGTAATGACAAGAACGAATATTTGGTAGAAGTAAAAGATTTAAAACAGCATTTTCCGATCAAGACCGGATGGGGCAAAACCATACCGTTAAAAGCAGTTGACGGTGTATCCTTTGCGATTAAACCGGGCGAGACATTGGGACTGGTAGGAGAGTCCGGCTGCGGTAAGACGACCGTGGGACGTTCCCTGCTCCAGTTATACAAACCGACCAGCGGAGATGTTATCTTTAAGGGTGAAAAAGTGACGGATAAAAATATCAAGTCTCTGCGAAAAGAGATGCAGATGGTATTTCAGGATCCGTATTCTTCCTTAAATCCGCGTATGACCGTAGAAGATATTATCGGAGAACCTTTGGATGTACACAAACTTTACAATTCAAAGGAAGAACGAAGAGAAAAGATTCTTGAACTGATGGATTTAGTCGGACTGAATGCTGAGCATGCGACACGTTATGCGCATGAGTTTTCCGGCGGACAGAGACAGCGTATCGGAATTGCCCGTGCGCTTGCGGTAAATCCGAGTTTCATTGTTTGCGATGAGCCGGTATCTGCGCTGGATGTTTCCATTCAGGCACAGGTTATCAATATGTTTGAAGATCTGCAGGAAAAACTGGGTGTTGCATATCTTTTTATCGCACATGACCTTTTGGTCGTACATCATATTTCTGACCGTATCGCGGTTATGTACCTCGGAAAGATCGTGGAGATCGCAGATGCGGATGAATTAAATGAGAATCCGCTGCATCCGTATACGGAGTCTCTGCTCAGTGCGATCCCGATGCCGGATCCGAATATGGCAAAAGAGCGCAAACGTATCATTTTAGAGGGAGATGTTCCAAGTCCTATGAATCTGCCGAGTGGCTGTGCGTTCCGCACCAGATGCCGTTATGCGACGGAGCAGTGTGCAAAAGAATGCCCATCGCTGACTGACAGAGGAAACGGACATATGGTTTCCTGCTTTAACCGCTAGGCATAAGACTGAATTATTCATACTGTTTGCGGTATGTTTAATTAAATAAATATTTTCAGGAGGAATATTATGAAGAAGAAAATCGTATCAGCAATGTTAGTTGCGGCAATGGCTAGCAGCATGTTCGCAGGCTGTGGTTCTTCCGCAAGCAAAGAAAGCACAACAGGTACAGCAGGTTCTACCGAAGCTTCCACAGAAGGCGCTGTATCGACATCCGATGGTTCTACACTTCGTGTAAATCTTGCGAGTGAACCGGACAAAGTAGATCCGGCATTAAATACGACCGTTGATGGTGCAGCTCTGGCAGCAAACAGCTTTGTAGGTCTGTTCACATTTGATAAGGACAGCAATCCGGTACCGGCTTTAGTATCTGATTATACTGTAAGCGAAGACGGACTTACCTACACGTTTACTTTAAAAGATGGTCTGAAATGGAGCGATGGCTCTGATCTGACCGCAGCAGATTTTGAATATTCATGGAAGAGAGCAGCAGATCCTCAGACTGCAGCAGATTATTCTTATCTGTTTGATGTATTTGCAAAAGATGGTGATGTGATAAATGTAAAGGCAGAAGGAAATACTTTAACAGCAGTTCTGGCTGCTCCGTGCCCATATTTCCTTCAGCTTTGCGCATTCCCTGTATTTATGCCGGTACCGCAGGCAGCAGTAGAAGCAGCAAATCCGGATGGAACCAATCCGGGTGCATGGTGCTCAGAAGCTGGATTTGTATCCAACGGTGCTTATGTGTGTACAGCATGGAACCATAATGAATCTATGGTATATGAAAAGAACCCATATTTCTATGATGCAGACAATGTAAAAATCGAAAAACTGGAGTATATGTTATCCGCAGATGATACTGCTACATTCTCCGCATACAATGCAGGAGATCTTGACTTCATAGATAATGTTCCGAGTGATGAAGTTGCATCTGTGATCAACAATGCTGATTTTCAGGTAGATGATCAGTTAGGATGCTACTATATTGCGTTCAACGTAAATGATGAGATGTTTGATGGAATGTCTGCTGAAGACGCTTCTACCTTACGTCATGCACTTTCTATCCTGATCGACCGTGACTATATCGCAGACAATATCGGTCAGACCGGACAGAAGATCGCTACCGCATTCGTTCCGGAAGGAATGTCAAACGGTAATGGCGGAATCTTCCGTGAAGATGACTATGATTATGCAGACGCTGATTCCCATGGATATTTTACCGCAGAGTATGATTTCGATGCTGCAAAAGCAGAAGCAATTGAATTACTGGAAAGCATCGGTTACAAATTCGATGATGACGGAATGTTAAGTGATGAAAATCCGATCTCCGTAGAATACCTGCTCAATGAAAACACTTTACATCAGGCAGTTGCAGAAGCAATCCAGTCTGACTGGTCTTCTATCGGTGTTGATGTAACCATCAAGACAGAAGAGTGGGATACATTCGTAAATGACCGTAAAGCAGGTGCGTTCTCTATCGCACGTGAAGGATGGGTTGCAGATTACGATGATCCGATCAACATGCTTGAGATCTTCACTTCTGATTCAGGAAACAACGATGCGCAGTTAGGAAAGAATCCGGAAAATGCTGCGGCACCGGAATGGACTGCATTTGACGGACTGATCGAAGAAGCAAGAAGAACAACAGATGGTGATGCACGTGTTGACATGTTGCATCAGGCAGAAGATATGCTGATGGATACCTGGGCAGCAGTACCGATCTACTACTACAATGATGATTATATGTGCAAAACAAACGTAAAGGGTATCTACAATACAAAATTCGGTACCAAATACTTTATGTATGCAACTATCGAATAATTGCGAGAGAAGCAATAAATTGATGTAAAAAAATAAAATTTTCTATCCAGCAGGGTAATCCTGCTGGATATTTTTTTGCAACTCCAGACATACTTGGTGTCATTCCTGCGTTATGATGAGTGGCGGTGAACTGTTCGGAAATTCAACATATGGACGCAACACTACCAAATGAACATCCCTGTCTATAAATTTTATTGTAAAAATATAAAAAT
>CAYMCM010000101.1:0-5548 GCA_964388945.1 uncultured Roseburia sp. | reverse complement strand
CCCCGGTGCTCATGGCGGCAAAAGCGCACCTGCGCAATGAAAGACCGCTTATTGTCGCAATTTCCACCAATGATGCGATGGGAATGAATTTTAAAAATATTGGAGCATTGTATAATATGAAGCACATTTATTTCGTGCCGTTCGGGCAGGATGATCCGATCAAAAAGCCTAATTCCCTGACTGCGGATGTAAGGTGCATTCCGCAGACGATAGAGGCAGCGCTGGATGGCAGACAGATACAGCCAGTCCTTGGTTTTAGATAATGCAAGATAAAATAAGATCAAAAGGGCAGCCGGATATAAAAAACGGCTGCCTTTTTTGCATATTTATTCAAATTACAGTTCAATGGAGACACGGTATTTGCGTAGAAAATATTCAAGCTGGAGCAGATAGGCGATCATCTGCGGGCCTGCCATAAGCTGACCGTACCACGGAGCACCATAGTCTTTCGGATCCTCTAAAAAGCGTTTAAGCGCCTTATGGTCTAAAAGCGGCAGAAGCGGCGATGTGGAATCAAAAAGAACCTCTTTTAATCTGCCGGTTAAGAGTTTTTCGTATTCCGGATCGTAGGTTTTTGGGTAAGGACTCTTTTTGCGGAATAAGATCTCATCGGGCAGCAGTCCTCTTGCGGACTGGCGCAGGATGTTTTTTACAACGCCGTCTCGTGCTTTCATTTCCCAGGGGGTATTAAAAATATAATCGACCAGTGTCCGGTCGGCAAACGGAACACGCGCTTCAAGGCCGCAGGACATACTGGTGCGATCCATCCGGTTTAAGAGTGTCTGCATGAAAAAACGGATGTTCAGATAACTGATGCGTCTGCGGTTTGCTTCAGTCTCGTTTTCGCCCGGCAGGATGTCAACTTCCGAAACAGCTTTGTCATATGCCTGTTTTACATAAGCTTCCATGCAAAGGGTATTTAAAAGATCCGGGTTTAAAAGCTGCATGCGCGGTGCCAAAGAAGGTGTCCAGGGAAAAGTCCCGCAGGAGAGAAATTCTTCCCGGTGGAACCACGGATAGCCGCCGAATACCTCATCCGCGCATTCCCCGGTCAGAACGACCTTGTGATGCTTTGCTACCTGTTCGCAGAAATAAAGGAGTGATGCGTCAATATCTGCCATGCAGGGAAAATCATGGGCATCCACCGATTTTTTTAAATAATCCGCCTGCGTCCGGTTTGAGCACTCTAAGAAGCGGTGGCTGCTGCCGAGAAAGGCAGTCATCTTTTCCACGTAGGGACGGTCTTCGGAAGGCTGGAAACGGTTTGCCTGAAAAAAGCGGTGGTTGTCGGTAAAATCAAAAGAGTAGGTGGCAAGTGGCGTATCACCCCTCTTTTTCATCTCTGCAGCACACACGGCAGACACAAGGCTGGAATCCACACCGCCGGATAAAAATGTGCAGATCGGTACATCCGAGACCATCTGGCGTTTGATGGCATCCGTCACAAGAAAACGTGTTTTTTCGATTGTCTTTTCATAGGAATCCTCATGCGGGTGGCTTTTTAGGGAAAAGTAAGTAACTTCATGGATGCCTGCCAGAGAGACGGAAAGCCTTGTGCCGGGGAGCAGCTCCTTAAAACCGGAGAAGATTCCGTGTCCCGGACTTCTTGCGGGTCCGAGTCCGAGCAGTTCGTTTAATCCGTCTTTTTTTAAGACTGCTTTTACGCCCGGAAAGCAGAAGAGTCCTTTGGGTTCTGAGGAAAACACGAAGGTATTGTCTGTTATCGTGTAAAACAGCGGTTTGACGCCGAAAGGATCGCGGAACAGCGTGAGTGTCCGATAGTTTTCGTCATAGATTGCGAGAGCAAAGATCCCATCTACATAGGAGATGAAATCCGCGCCGAAGGTAAGATAGGAGAGCAGGAGCACCTCGGTGTCCGAGCCGGTCTTGGGCGTACAGCCGTGCGCGGAAAGTCTGCGTTTTAAAACGTCGAGATTGTAGATTTCACCGTTGTATACAATATGGCAGCGACCGCCGTCTGCTGTCCTTGTCATGGGTTGGTGACCGCCTGCTGGATCAATGATGGAGAGCCTGGTGTGGGCAAGTCCGCAGTCCGGTGTGAGGAAAATACCAGAATCATCCGGTCCGCGTGAACGGAGTGACTGCTTCATATTCTGTAAGATCTGTTCGTAAAAATGCTGTTTTGCCGTAAAGTCGGCGGCAGCATCAAAGAAACCTGAAATACCGCACATAATAATAACATTCCATATCTTTTTTCTCAATAAAAATGATATGAGTCGGCAGAATGAAACATGCAGAAAAATTTGTCTAAAGATTTTTATACAATTGTGCAAAAACGAACGAAAAAACACGAAAAATTTGAAAATAACGACAAAATATGCTAGAATATTATTATATAAAAATTTAATGTACAGATAGCTAGAGAGAGAGGATGTTTTATGAAAAACGCACTTGTATTTACCAATGATAAGTGTATTGGATGCAACAAATGCATCAGCGTCTGTAGTTGTATGGGCGCATGTGTGTCACATGTTGTTGACGGAACAAACCGTATCGATGTAGACAGTGACAAGTGTATTGCCTGTGGTGCGTGCTTTGATGTGTGTGAGCACCATGCGAGAGAATTTGAGGATGATACCGAGCGCTTTTTCGAGGATCTCAAAAAAGGAGAGCGGATATCGCTTCTGATCGCGCCGGCATTCAAAGCAAACTACCCATCTGAGTACGGAAAAGTCCTCGGAGGACTTAAAAAGCTCGGAGTGAACCGTATGATCAGTGTTTCGTTCGGAGCGGATATTACCACATGGGGATATCTGAATTATATCGAACGTTACGGATTTACCGGTGGGATCTCCCAGCCATGTCCTGCGGTTGTCGGATACATTGAGCGTTATATTCCGGAACTGATCCCGAAGCTTTTTCCGGTACAGAGCCCGATGATGTGTGCGGCGATCTATGCCAGAAAACAGATGGGGATTACCGATAAATTTGCATTCATAAGTCCTTGCATTGCGAAGAAAATGGAGATTGAAGATCAAAACAATGGCGGCTATATTTCTTATAATGTAACCTTTGACCATTTGATGAAGTATATCCGTGAGCATCATATTTCCGGCGAAAATGTAACGGATGAGGTGGAATATGGACTTGGATCGATCTATCCGACACCGGGCGGACTGAAAGAAAACGTATACTGGTTTCTGGGAGAGAGTGTGTTTATCCGCCAGATCGAAGGCGAGAAGCATATGTATGAGTATTTAGAACGGAACAAGGATAAGATCGCAAAGGACAAGACACCATATCTGTTTATTGATGCGTTAAACTGCGGCAACGGATGTATCTGCGGTACGGCGGTTGAGGAAGAAAAATCGCACACAGATGATGCATTGTGTGCACTGCTTAAGATCCGTGAAGAAGTGAAAAAAGACAAGGGTATGAGCGCCTGGGCGAAAAAACTTTCTCCGAAACAGCGTTTGAAGAAGTTAAATCAGCAGTTTAAGGATCTGGATCTCTCTGACTATCTGCGTAAATATACGGATCGTTCGGCACAGTGTACCTATCAGGAGCCAAATGCGGCGCAGTTAAGCGAGATTTTTGCTTCCATGAACAAAAATACAGCAAAAGAACAGACGATCGACTGTTCAGCGTGCGGTTATCAGTCCTGCAGACAGATGGCGGCTGCGATTTTCAATGGTTTTAACCGAAAGGAAAACTGCATTCATTATGTCAAGAGTGTGGTGCAGATCGAAAAAGACCGCGCAGAAGAACTGACAGAAGTGGTAAAGGCAGAGAAGCAGGAAGTGGAGAACGGCAGAAAGAGAGTGTTAGAAGCTGTCAATGCGATCAATGAAGAGTTTGCGACACTTTACCAGTCGGTTGATGATATGGCTGCCGGAAATGAGAACAATGCGAATGAGAGTACGGGCATTTCCGGTGATATTCAGGAAGTGTTCAGCTTCTGTGAAAACTTAAGCAATGCAATGAGTGACATTGAAAAGCTGCTCGAAGAGCTCTCAAAGAACAATGCAGAAGTAGTTTCCATCGCATCCCAGACGAATCTGCTGGCATTAAATGCGAGCATAGAAGCGGCAAGAGCAGGAGAGGCAGGAAAAGGCTTTGCAGTCGTAGCAGATGAGATCAATAATCTTGCCACTGATTCCAGAAATACAGCCAACCGAAGCAGTGAGAGCCAGGAACAGATCTTAGCGTCGATCGGAGCGATTGTGGCAGATGCCGATAAACTGATGAAGATCGTACATGCGGTCAATGACCGGACACAGAATCTGGCAGCCTCCACAGAGGAAATATCTGCTTCCGCACAGGTCATCTTAGAGACGGCAGATCATGTAAAAGAAAATTTGAAGTCGCTTGTTTTGGAATAAAAACAAAATATTTTTTCGATAAGTTTCTTCCTATTATAAAGCAGTAAAAAAGAGAAGAAGCAAAAAGTGAATAAAAGTAAAAAGAAAATCAATCAGAAGACGGAAGAATTGTGTTTGAATGAAGAACAAACTGAGAAAATCAGGAAAACACAGTTCTTCCGTTTTAATTGAAATAGCGGAAGAGGGCGGAAAACGCAAAACCTAGTATTTGAGTGGGAAAAACGAGTGTACGCATCAGACGGACATTTTACGAAAATGTGAAACAAGAGTGTATATATATACGACCAAAACTAATAAAAACACGATATAAAATTAGCGAAAAATGTATAAAAAAGGCGTTTATGCAAGATGCCGAAAGCGAAATTTAGCCTTGACAGATTGCAAAAAACATTTTAAAATCATTCACGACTGTAAAGCCTGATATGCGGAAATTTTACATAAGATGGAAGGTATGACACAAGGGAGTGGATAGGTTGTACTATGCACTTTTTTTTTACCCGAAGCAAAAGAAAGACAACCGTACATCTCAGACGGACAGTGAAAGAAAAAGATACTACAAGTTAAGGAGAGGATTTTTTTGAACAAGTATGTCATAAAAAGAATTGGTCTTGCGATCGTAACACTGGTCGTTATCAGTTTAATCACATTCTTTGCAATGAATGCGATCCCGGGCGGACCATTTGACACAGAGAAGGCAACAAGCCCGGAAGTAAAGGCAGTATTGGAAAAACGTTACAATCTGGATAAGCCGGTGGTAGAGCAGTATTTCATTTATATGGGAAACCTGCTGCATGGTGACTGGGGTGTGAGCATCAAGACCGGACGCGATATCTGGCAGACCATGTCAACCAGTTTTGCAGTCAGTGCAAAGCTCGGCGGTATGGCACTTTGTATATCCGTTGTTTTTGGTGTTGTACTCGGAAGTATCGCGGCACTGACCAGAAACAGATGGCCGGATCGTCTGATCGTATTTTTTACGACACTTATGACAGCAATGCCGAGTTTCGTGCTGGCGACTCTGCTGCTTTATCTGTTCTGTATCAAACTCGGATGGATTCAGGTATGGAGTGCGCATTCACATAACTATCTGCTTCCGGTGATCTCACTTGCATTATATCCGATGGCATATATCACACGTCTGACCAAGACCAGTATGCTGGATGCACTCGGACAGGATTATGTGCGTACTGCACGCGCAAAGGGTG
>CAYMCM010000100.1:0-5577 GCA_964388945.1 uncultured Roseburia sp. | reverse complement strand
TCCCCTCATGAATGAGGGGCTAGGGGAGCTGAGAGTGTCGAAGACACTTTTTTACCTGACGGTATTCTCGCGGTGAAATGCCGTTGATGCGGTGAAACGTTTTGGAAAAATACAAGCTGTTGTCAAAGCCGACAGAGATGGCAATCGCAGTAATGGAAAGATCGGAGTGCTCTAAAAGATAACATGCCTGTTTCATACGGAAATCGGTCAGATATTCCTTGGGAGACTGTCCGAGTACGGTTTCAAAAGAACGGAACAGATGGCTGCGGCTTAATCCTACGTAAGATGCGATGTCTTCGACAGTGATCGGATAAGAGTAATTGGCGGAAATGAATTCGATCCCTTTTTGCACATACTGGTTTACGGAAGCTCGGTCAGTGCTTTTTGTTGCGTTGTGCATAAACAGTGCGAGCGCAGTATAGAGCCGCCCGGTCATTTCTACGGCATGCTTGAATTCGCTTCCTCTGGCATCGTAAATGTGTAAAAGCTGGCGCTTGATATCGTCCCCCTCAGGCGTATTCTGGATTATGGGATGCTCTCTGGTGAAATCAGTGGCATTTAAGATGATGGAAGCGTCACTCCCGGTAAAACCTACCCAGCAGTATTCCCAGGGATCTTCCTTATCAGCGAAGTAAGTGACTTCTGTATTTGGATACACCAAAAAAGTGTCGCCGACCTGCAGATGGTAATGCTGTTTATCGACGATATAAGTTCCCTGGCCAGATATGATATAATGGATCAGATAGTGGTCACGGATGCCGGGTCCCCATTGGTAGAGCGGGTCGCATTTCTGAAAACCGACATTGTAGACAGAGAGGGAAACCAGTTCTTTTTCAGATACTTTATAAGAATTTTTATAATTATGGTTCATGTCCAGCCTCCTTTATGCTAAAATAAAAGAAATACAAGCGGAAATCTGCTTTTAATTCATTATAAACTGTAAAAAAGCGTCATGCAACATAATTACATATTTTTTGTACATTTGTTTATGTACGAAATGGGAAAAAGGAGTTAGACTAAAGTTATAGAAATGAAACCCCCAAAGATTAAAATCAGATAAAAAGGAGATTCTTATTATGGCAATTTTAGTAACTGGAGGAGCAGGCTTTATTGGAAGCCATACCTGTGTGGAACTTTTAAATGCTGGATATGATGTGGTAGTATATGACAACCTGAGCAATTCCAGCGAAAAATCACTGGAGCGTGTGGAACAGATCACCGGAAAAAAGGTTACTTTTTATAAGGGCGATATCTTAGATCGTGACAGACTGAATGAAGTTTTCGAAAAGGAATCCTTAGATAGCTGCATTCATTTCGCAGGACTCAAAGCGGTTGGAGAATCTGTTCAGAAACCGTGGGAATATTATGACAACAATATTACAGGTACACTGATGCTTGTGGATGTAATGCGGCAGCACGGATGCAAAAACATTATCTTTTCTTCCTCTGCGACAGTATATGGCGATCCGGCACAGATTCCGATCACAGAAGAATGCCCGAAAGGACAGTGCACCAATCCGTATGGCTGGACTAAGTCCATGTTAGAGCAGATTTTAACCGATATGCAGAAAGCAGATCCAGAGTGGAATGTGATCCTGCTTCGTTATTTCAACCCGATCGGAGCACATCCGTCAGGACTGATGGGAGAAAATCCAAATGGTATTCCGAACAATCTGATGCCATATATTACGCAGGTGGCTGTTGGAAAATTAAAAGAGCTCGGTGTGTTTGGAAATGATTACGATACGCCGGACGGAACCGGAGTACGTGATTATATCCATGTAGTGGATCTTGCGATCGGACATGTAAAAGCATTAAAGAAGATCGAAGAAAAAGCTGGACTCTGCATCTATAACCTCGGAACCGGACACGGATATTCTGTGCTTGATATTGTAAAGAATTTTGAGGAAGCAAATGATATCAAGATACCATATGTGATCAAACCGCGCAGAGCCGGTGACGTTGCGACCTGCTATTCCGATGCGGCAAAAGCGAAGAAGGAACTTGGATGGGAAGCGAAATATGGAATCAGGGAAATGTGTGCGGATTCATGGAGATGGCAGAAGAACAACCCGAACGGGTACGATGATTAAACATATATTACAATAGTATATAATACAAAATAAATGGAATTCCCCGGCATCGTCCGGGGAATTTTGTTCGATATAAGATACAAAAAATCTATTGACTTTTTGGACAGTTTGTATTAGTATTCATAGTAATTTGGTATGAATACATGGAAATTAAAAAGAAGGAAGGAAAAAGGCGTGGATATAGGATTTATGACACAATACGCACCGATGTATTTGGAAGCGGCGAAGCTGACGCTGCGGCTTGGTGTTGTGGGAATACTGCTTTCGCTGGTGGCAGGACTCGCCTGTGCACTGGTTCAGTACTACAAGGTTCCGGTGCTTCAGAGGATTGTGGCAGTATATATAGAACTTTCCAGAAATACACCGCTTCTGGTACAGCTCTTTTTGTTATATTTTGGATTGCCGAAAATGGGGATTGTCTGGAGTTCAGAGACCTGTGCAGTGATTGGTCTGACATTTTTAGGCGGCAGTTATATGGCGGAGGCATTTCGGAGCGGACTGGAATCGGTAGATAAGATCCAGTTTGAATCTGGACTCAGTATTGGACTAAAATCTAGTCAGGTGATGCGATATGTCGTAATTCCGCAGGCACTTTCCATATCGGTTCCGGCACTGTGCGCAAATGTGATCTTTCTGATCAAAGAGACATCTGTGTTCAGTGTTGTGGCACTGGCAGATCTTATGTATGTGGCAAAGGATCTGATTGGTCTGTATTATAAGACGCAGGAGTCCCTGCTTATGCTTGTGATCGCATATCTGATTATCCTGTTGCCGATTTCTATCATTGCATCAATACTGGAAAGGAGACTTCGTTATGCAGGATTTGGGAATTAGAGTTCTGTTTATGGGAAATAATTTTGCGAGGCTGCTTGGAGGACTCTGGGTGACGATCCGGCTTTCTTTGGTTTCGATTCTGCTTTCTGTCTTGCTTGGGATATTGTTTGGAGTTGTCATGACCTTCAAAAATCCGGTGACAAAATGTTTAAGCCGTATTTATCTGGAGTTTATCCGCATCATGCCGCAGTTAGTGCTTTTGTTTTTGGTATATTTCGGGGCGACCAAAGCGTTTGGCTTAAATCTTTCCGGAGAAACATCAGCGGTCATCGTATTTACACTGTGGGGAACGGCAGAAATGGGAGATCTGGTGCGTGGTGCGCTGATCTCGATTCCGAAGCATCAGTATGAAAGCGGTGCGGCACTTGGCATGGAGAATGCACAGATCTATCGCTATATTATTATACCGCAGACACTGCGCCGCCTGATTCCACTGTCAATCAACCTCGCGACCAGAATGATAAAAACGACATCTCTGATCGTCATGATCGGTGTTGTTGAGGTTTTGAAGGTAGGGCAGCAGATCATCGAGGCAAACCGTTATACCGTACCGGATTCAGCGCTCTGGATCTACGTGACGATATTTTTTATGTATTTTCTGGTATGCTGGCCGGTTTCCATGCTGGCTGGAAAGCTTGAAAAAAAATGGAAGAATTGAGGGATGGATTAATGAAAGAAACGGAAAAATTATTGGAAATACGTCATTTGCATAAAGATTACGGAGAGGGGACCATCTTAAATGATGTGTCTTTGGATATCCATAAAGGCGAAGTTGTCGTTTTGATCGGGCCTTCCGGCTGTGGAAAGAGTACGTTTCTCCGCTGTATCAATGGTCTTGAACCGATCCAGTCCGGAGAGATTGTTCTGGATGGCGAAAATATCGCAGGGGGTAAGACAAAGTGGAGTGAAGTGCGCCAGAAGATCGGTATGGTATTTCAGAGCTATGATCTCTTTCCACATATGACGGTGATGGATAATATCCTGCTTGGACCGACCAAAGTGCAAAAACGTGATAAAAAGGAAGTGGAAGAGGAAGCAAAAAAACTTTTAGAACGTGTCGGACTGCTGGATCGCAAGGATGCATATCCAAGACAGCTTTCCGGCGGTCAGAAACAGCGTGCTGCCATCGTGCGTGCGCTGATCATGAAGCCGGAGATCATGCTGTTTGATGAGGTGACAGCCGCACTCGATCCGGAGATGGTACGAGAAGTGCTTGATGTTATGTTGGAACTTGCAAAGAGCGGCTCCACCATGATGATCGTGACGCATGAGATGCAGTTCGCACGTGCGGTTGCGGATAAGATCGTGTTTTTAGACGGTGGGGAGATCGTGGAGACGGGAGCACCGCAAGAATTTTTTGACAGACCAAAGACCGAACGCGCGAGTCGGTTTTTGCATACATTTACATTTGACCAGGTCAAATAAAAGGAGGATTTATTATGAAAAAATTAGTTTCTTTATTGCTTACAGCAGGACTTTGCGTATCCTTACTTGCGGGATGCGGTTCTGCGAATGGTGACAATGATTCCGCAAAAACAAAGGGCGGTGCTGAGGCGGGAAGTGCATCCGTGTATCGTACCCTCGATGAAATCAAAGACAGCGGCAAGATCACGATCGGTGTATTTAGTGATAAAAATCCGTTCGGATATGTAGATGAAAACGGAGATTATCAGGGATATGATGTGTATTTTGCAGACCGTCTGGCAAAGGATCTTGGCGTAGAGGTGGAATATGTATCAACAGAACCGGCAAGCCGTGTAGAATACTTAAAATCAGGAAAGGTAGATCTGATTCTTGCAAACTTTACGGTTACAGAAGAACGCGCAGAGTCTGTCGATTTCTGTCTGCCGTATATGAAAGTGGCACTTGGTGTTGTATCACCGGACGATGCGCTGATCACATCTGCAGACCAGTTAAACGGAAAAACACTGATCGTTGCTAAAGGAACAACGGCAGAAGCATACTTTTCCGAAAATTATCCGGATGTAGAACTCTTAAAATTTGATCAGTACGCAGATGCGTATAATGCCCTTCTTGATGGCAGGGGAGATGCGCTTTCTACAGATAATACAGAAGTCCTTGCCTGGGCACTGAAGAATGACGGATTTTCAGTAGGGATCGATTCAGTCGGTAATCAGGATACCATTGCACCTGCAGTTGCACAGGGGAATACGACGCTGCTTGACTGGGTAAACAGTGAGATTGAATCTCTCGCAGGTGAGCAGTTCTTCCATGCAGATTATAAGGAAACATTGGAACCGGTTTATGGAACAGAAGTAGATATTGACAGCCTGGTAGTAGAGGGTGGAAAAATAGACTAAGGCTCTGAATAAGAAAATGGAATACTTCGAAAAATAAATATCACGCAGAAAAATATCAAAAAAGTCAAAAAAGGTGTTGACAGATATTTTTCTGCGTGATATTATATCTAAGCTGTCTGATAAATATTGTGTTAGACAGACACACAATTAAGCTTGATATGCAAAAATAAGGCACAGATTTTAAAAGATGAATGATAAAAATAAAAACTTTTAAAAAGTGCTTGACAGCAAGAAGAAGATGTGGTAATCTAAATAAGATGTCGCAAGAGAGCATAACAAACAACAGGACATTGAAAACTGAACAGTGAAATAACCTTGAAAGATTCGTA
>CAYMCM010000099.1:0-5893 GCA_964388945.1 uncultured Roseburia sp. | reverse complement strand
TCCGTCAGTTTAACCTGATGTTTAAGACATTCCATGGCGTTACTGAGGATGCTAAGAATACGGTTTATTTAAGACCGGAAACAGCACAGGGGATTTTTGTAAACTTTAAGAATGTACAGAGAACCTCCAGAAAGAAGATCCCGTTTGGAATCGGACAGATCGGAAAATCTTTCCGTAACGAGATCACACCGGGTAACTTTACATTCCGTACCCGTGAATTTGAGCAGATGGAACTGGAATTTTTCTGTGAACCGGGAACTGACATCGAATGGTTCCAGTATTGGAGAGCTTTCTGCCGCGACTGGTTATACAGCCTCGGTATCAAGGAAGATGAAATCCGTCTGCGTGACCACTCACCGGAAGAACTTGTCTTTTACAGCAAAGGGACGACCGATATCGAGTTCCGTTTCCCGTTTGGCTGGGGAGAACTTTGGGGTATTGCGGATCGTACTGATTATGATCTGACTCAGCATCAGAATACTTCCGGACAGGATCTGACTTATTTTGATGATACCAAAAATGAAAAATACATTCCGTATGTCATCGAGCCGTCGCTCGGTGCAGACCGTGTGGTTCTCGCATTCTTATGCGCGGCATATGATGAGGAGAATATTGGAACTGAGGAAAAACCGGACATGCGTACGGTACTGCATTTTCATCCGGCACTGGCACCGATCAAGATCGGCGTGCTTCCGCTTTCCAAGAAATTAAACGAGGGTGCAGAAAAAGTATTTGCACAGCTTTCCAAGAAGTACAACTGCGAATTTGATGACAGAGGAAATATCGGAAAACGTTACCGCAGACAGGATGAGATTGGTACACCGTTCTGCGTAACCTATGATTTTGATTCCGAGGAAGATCAGGCAGTGACCGTTCGTGACAGAGATACTATGGAACAGGAACGTATTAAGATTTCTGATCTCGATGCATATTTTGCGGAGAAATTCGCATTTTAATCAAAAGCATATTCGTGGCATTTTGCACGATGAATATGGATAAAATAATACGTGGAGGTAACTATTATGAAAAAAAGAATGATGGCAATTTGTTTAACATTAGGAATGGTAGCGTCCATGCTTGCAGGATGCGGATCATCGACAAACAATGACAGCAGCACTTCTTCAGCATCAAAGGAAGAAACATCTGAGGCAGAAGGCGCAAATACATCCGCTGCAAACGGAAAGAAATATGTGATCGCAACTGATACTGTATTTGCACCGTTTGAATTTACAGATGCAAGCGGATCATTTGTCGGTATTGATGTGGATCTTTTAGACGCGATCGCAAAGGATCAGGGATTTGATTATGAATTACAGTCTCTTGGATTTGATGCTGCACTCGTAGCAGTACAGTCTGGACAGGCAGACGGTGTGATCGCCGGAATGTCTATCACAGATGAGAGAAAGGAAACGTTTGATTTCTCTGATGCATATTATGATGCGGATGTTACCATGGCAGTAGCAGCAGGATCTTCCGTTGCATCCTATGACGAACTCAAAGGAAAGAAAGTAGCTGTAAAGACAGCAACAAATGGTTCCGATTATGCAAAATCCATTGCAGATCAGTATGGATTTGAAATTACAGAATTTAAGGATTCTCCGACTATGTATCAGGATGTTATCACCGGAAACACCGCAGCATGCTTTGAGGATTATCCGGTTATGGCATACAACATCAAGCAGGGTGCAGGAATGGAAATGCCGGAAGGTATGACAGCAGCAGGTTCTTCTTACGGTTTTGCAGTACAGAAGGGACAGAATGCAGAACTGATCGAAATGTTCAATACAGGTCTTGCAAATATCAAGGCAAACGGAACATATCAGGAAATTGTAGATAAATATACAAAATAAACGATAGAAAAAAGCGAAAGCAGGTCAGACAGATATGATTTCAATTATACAGACATATAAGGTCATGCTGCTGCAGTCTTTGGGGCAGACACTTCTTTTGACCTTATTATCCCTCATTTTCGCGTTCATTATTGGTCTGATCTTCGGATTGATGAACGTGAGCAAATCAAAAATATTGAATTGTATCGGTACGATATATGTGGACGGCATCCGTGGGGTGCCGCTCATCGTACTGGCGTATTTCATATATTTTGGTATTCCGGCAGCAGTAAAGGCAATTGGATTTAGTGATTTTAAACTGACTGCACTTGTGGCAGGAACGATCTCACTTTCCATGAATGCCGGAGCATATATGGCGGAGATTTTCCGCGCAGGTATCCAGTCGGTAGATAAAGGACAGATGGAAGCAGCACGAAGCCTGGGACTCAGTTATGGAAAATCCATGCGCAAGGTTATTCTTCCGCAGGCGATCCGTACCATGATCCCGTCCATTATCAATCAGTTTATCATTTCATTAAAGGATACATCCATTCTCTCAGTTATCGGATTCCCGGAACTGACAAAAGCGGGCAATATCATTGTAGGTAATACGTTTAAGGCACTTCAGGTCTGGGGTATTATAGCGGTTATGTACATGATTGTCATCATTACGTTATCCCGGGTGGCAAAGAGGATTGAAAGGAGGATAAACGTTGGAAAACTCGAAGCAAACTAAAGTAGTTGTAAAGAATTTAAAAAAGAGTTTCGGAAAGCTCGATGTCTTAAAAGACATTGACATGGAGATTAAAGAGGGAGAGGTTGTTGTGCTCTTAGGACCTTCCGGTTCCGGAAAATCAACGTTTCTCCGTTGTCTGAACCGCCTTGAGGAGATTACGGCAGGCGAAGTGATCGTGGATGGCATCCATGTCGATGACAAGAAAACTGATATCAATAAGTTAAGAGAGAATATCGGAATGGTGTTCCAGCATTTTAATCTGTTTCCGCATATGACAGTTTTGGATAATATCATGCTGGCACCGGTGGAATTAAAAAAGATGACCAAAGAAGAAGCGCATGAAAAAGGGATGGCATTATTAAAGCGTGTCGGACTGGATGCAAAGGCAGATGTATATCCGCCGCAGCTTTCCGGTGGGCAGAAACAGCGTGTTGCGATCGCACGTGCGCTTGCGATGAATCCGGACATCATGCTTTTTGATGAACCGACCAGTGCACTTGATCCGGAAATGGTTGGTGAGGTACTTGCGGTCATGAAAGAACTTGCTGCAGATGGTATGACGATGGTGGTTGTCACACATGAGATCGGATTTGCGAGAGAAGTGGCAAGCCGCGTTGTATTTATGGACGGTGGTTACATTGTGGAACAGGGAACACCGGAAGAGGTGATCTCCAATCCGAAAGAGCCGCGTACGATTGATTTCTTAAATAAAGTTTTATAACAGGAGCAGGAGATTCATGAAAAAGATTATAACCATAAGCAGAGAGTTCGGTGCTGGCGGCGGAGAGATCGGAAGAAGACTGGCAGACAGCCTTGGCTATGATTATTATGATAAAGAATTGATCTTAATGTCAGCCGCACAGGCGGATATCGATGTTTCAAGCCTGATCGAATGGGACGAGAAAGTTCCGGTCAATTTCGGCTTTACACAGAGTCTGTTCAATTTCTACAACAAGCCTTTGAGTGAGAAGATTTTTTTGGCACAAAAACAGGTGATCCGTAAGATCGGAGAAAAAGGACACTGCGTGATCGTTGGAAGAAATGCAAATGCGATCTTAAAAGAGTATGATGACTGTTTGAATGTGTTTGTACGTGCAGATTTTAACTGGCGTTTAAACCGAATGAAGGACAAAATGGAACATCTGACAGAAGCACAGGCGGCAGATGAGATACGTGCGATCGACCGCGTGCGCAGAAAATACTGTACTTATTATACAAATACTGATTTCGGAAGCATGGATCAGTACGATATTGCGTTAAACTCGTCCAGACTGGGCGTTGATGCTTGTGTTCAGGCGGTTTTGGCGCTTGCAAAAGGGGACAACTGAAAGGTTGTTCCTTTTTTTTCTAAAGCGACAGCCTCATCTCTGTTATGTGCAAATTGTTGATAAAAAACAAACAACTCAGACAATACATCGTTTGCGTTTTGTAAAAAGATGACAAAAATCTATTGATATAATTAGAAAATGTGTTAAAATATATAATGTGCAACGGAAAGCGGACACAATATATTGTTCAAAAGTAGTAAAATACGGATGAACTACAACTAATTTTAGGAGGAACTGTTGATATGGCAAAAAAATGGGTGTATTTATTTACAGAAGGTAATGCCAACATGCGCGAACTTCTTGGTGGAAAGGGCGCTAACTTAGCAGAAATGACAAACATCGGTCTTCCGGTACCGCAGGGATTTACGATTACGACTGAAGCGTGTACGCAGTATTATGAAGATGGTAGAGAAATCAATGATGAGATTCAGTCTCAGATTAATGAGTACATAGTAAAAATGGAAAAGATCACAGGAAAGAAATTCGGAGACAAGGAGAATCCGCTTCTTGTATCTGTTCGTTCCGGAGCGAGAGCTTCCATGCCGGGTATGATGGATACCATCTTAAACCTGGGACTTAACGAAGATGTAGTAAATGTTATTGCGGAAAAATCAAATAATCCGCGTTGGGCATGGGATTGCTACCGCCGTTTTATACAGATGTATTCCGATGTCGTTATGGAGGTCGGTAAAAAATATTTTGAGGAACTGATCGATCAGATGAAAGCAGCCAGAGGGGTGAAACAGGATGTTGACCTGACTGCTGATGATTTAAAAGAGCTTGCAAATCAGTTCAAGGCAGAGTACAAATCCAAGATCGGCAGTGATTTTCCGGATGATCCGAAGGAACAGCTCATGGGAGCGATCAAGGCAGTGTTCCGTTCCTGGGATAACCCGCGTGCGAATGTATACCGCCGTGACAACGATATTCCGTATTCCTGGGGTACTGCAGTCAACGTACAGGCGATGGTATTCGGAAATATGGGTGAAGATTGTGGTACCGGTGTTGCGTTTACCCGTGATCCGGCAACCGGAAAGAAAGGCTTGTTTGGAGAATTCCTTACCAATGCACAGGGTGAGGACGTAGTAGCAGGCGTTCGTACCCCGATGAAGATTTCGGAGATGGAAGAGAAATTCCCGAAAGCATATGCACAGTTTAAGATCGTGTGCAATACGCTGGAAGCGCATTACAGAGATATGCAGGATATGGAGTTCACCGTAGAGAACTGCCAGTTATATATGTTACAGACCCGTAATGGTAAGAGAACTGCACAGGCAGCGTTAAAGATCGCATGTGATCTGGTGGATGAGAGAATGAGAACCGAAGAAGAAGCGGTTGCCATGATCGATCCGCGTAACCTTGATACACTGCTTCATCCGCAGTTTGATGCAGCGGCACTGAAAGCAGCGAAACCGGCTGGAAAAGGACTTGGTGCTTCTCCGGGTGCTGCATGCGGTAAGATCGTATTTTCCGCAGAAGATGCGGTCGAATGGGCAGCCAGAGGAGAAAAAGTGGTTCTGGTACGTCTTGAGACATCACCGGAAGACATTACCGGTATGAAGGCTTCTCAGGGTATCCTCACCGTTCGTGGCGGTATGACTTCTCATGCAGCCGTTGTGGCACGTGGGATGGGTACCTGCTGTGTATCTGGCTGTGGTGATATTGCAATGGATGAAGAAAACAAGAAGTTCACTCTGGCAGGCAAGGAATACCATGAAGGAGATTTCATCTCTCTGGATGGTACGACCGGTAATATTTATGATGGTCAGATCCCGACAGTAGATGCGACGATCGCAGGTGAGTTTGGCCGTGTTATGGCATGGGCTGATAAATACAGAAAATTAAAAGTGCGCACAAATGCAGATACACCTGCAGATGCAAAGAAAGCACGTGAGCTTGGCGCAGAAGGTATTGGACTTTGCCGTACTGAGCATATGTTCTTTGAAGAAGACAGAATTGCAGCATTCCGTGAAATGATCTGTTCAGATACGGTAGAAGAA
>CAYMCM010000098.1:0-5920 GCA_964388945.1 uncultured Roseburia sp. | reverse complement strand
CTGGCAGACTGTTCCGACAAAGATCCGAAAAACTGTGAGATCTTCATTGTCGAGGGAGATTCCGCCGGCGGATCTGCGAAAACAGCGAGAAGCCGTGCAACTCAGGCAATTCTTCCGCTTCGAGGAAAGATCTTGAATGTGGAGAAGGCGAGACTGGATAAGATCTATGGCAATGCGGAGATCAAAGCGATGATCACTGCGTTTGGAACAGGAATTCATGAAGATTTTGATATTTCCAAACTGCGATATAACAAGATCATTATTATGACTGATGCCGATGTAGACGGTGCGCATATCAGTACACTGATGCTCACCTTCCTGTATCGGTTTATGCCGGAGCTCATCAAACAGGGACATGTTTATCTGGCACAGCCGCCGCTTTACAAGATCGAGAAAAATAAAAACGTGTGGTACGCTTACAGTGATGAAGAATTAAATAAGATCCTGACAGAGATTGGACGTGACGGAAATAACAAGATCCAGCGTTACAAAGGTCTGGGTGAGATGGATGCGGAACAGCTCTGGGAGACGACTATGGACCCGGAAAAACGTATTTTGAAAAAAGTGATTGTAGATGAGGAATCCTCTTCGGAAATAGATGTTACCTTTACCACCTTGATGGGCGATAAAGTAGAGCCGAGAAGAGAATTTATAGAAGCGAATGCAAAATACGTTCAGAATCTGGACGTATAGGAGGTTTAGGTAAATGGATGATAAAGTTTTTGATCAAATTCATGAAGTTGATTTAAAGAAAACAATGGAATCCTCTTACATCGATTATGCCATGAGTGTTATCGCGTCCCGTGCACTGCCGGATGTAAGAGATGGTTTAAAACCGGTACAGCGGAGAGTGCTGTATTCCATGATAGAGTTAAATAACGGTCCGGATAAGCCGCATCGAAAATGCGCCCGTATCGTTGGTGATACCATGGGTAAATACCACCCGCATGGTGACAGCTCCATTTACGGAGCACTTGTTAATATGGCACAGGACTGGTCTACAAGATATCCGCTCGTAGATGGCCACGGAAACTTTGGCTCCGTTGATGGTGACGGTGCGGCTGCCATGCGATATACTGAGGCGCGTTTAAGCAAAATTTCCATGGAAATGCTTGCGGACATCAATAAAGATACCGTTGATTTTATGCCGAACTTTGACGAGACGGAGAAAGAACCGGTCGTACTTCCGGCACGTTTCCCGAATCTTTTAGTAAACGGAACAACAGGTATCGCCGTAGGTATGGCGACCAACATTCCGCCGCATAACCTGCGTGAAGTCATAAACGCAGTAGTAAAGATCATTGATAATCAGGTAAAAGAGGATCGTGGAACCGATATTGAAGAACTGCTCGAGATCGTAAAAGGACCGGATTTTCCGACTGGTGGTATGATTCTCGGAACGACAGGTATCAATGAAGCATACCGCACCGGAAGAGGAAAAGTGCGTGTTCGTGCGGTTACGAATATCGAACCGATGCAAAACGGAAAGAACCGCATTGTTGTAACAGAACTTCCGTACATGGTAAACAAGGCAAGACTGATTGAAAAAATTGCCGAACTTGTTAAAGATAAAAAGATTGACGGTATCACAGATCTGCGTGATGAATCTGACCGTCAGGGTATGCGTGTGTGTATTGAACTGCGCAGGGATGCAAACCCAAATGTGATCTTAAATCTTTTATTCAAACATACGCAGCTTCAGGATACCTTTGGTGTGACGATGCTTGCACTGGTAAATAACGAACCGAAGGTATTAAACCTCGGTGAAATGTTAAATTATTACCTGATGCATCAGGAAGAGGTCGTGACGAGACGTACCAAATACGACTTAAACAAGGCAGAGGAAAGAGCACATATTTTAAAGGGCTTACTGATCGCACTGGATAACATAGATGAGGTCATCAATATCATAAGATCCAGTAAAAATGCACAGGAAGCAAAAGAAAGATTAATCGAACGCTTTGCATTGTCCGAGGCACAGGCACAGGCGATTGTTGATATGCGTCTGCGTGCATTGACCGGTCTGGAGAGAGAGAAGATCGAGTCAGAATATGCTGAACTTATGGCAAAGATCGAAGAATTAAAAGCAATCCTTGCAGATAAAAAGAAACTGCTCGGTGTGATCCGTGAAGAGATTCTTGCAATCGCAGACAAATACGGTGACGACCGAAGAACATCCATTGGTTATGATGAATATGATATTTCCATGGAAGATCTGATTCCGGTGACCAATACCGTTATTACTATGACAAAATTAGGTTATATCAAACGAATGAGCGTGGATAATTTCCGCAGTCAGCATCGTGGCGGCAAGGGTATCAAGGGAATGGAGACCATTGAAGATGATTATATCGAAGAACTTTTAATGACCACCTCCCATCATTACCTGATGTTCTTTACCAACATGGGTAAGGTATACCGTATGAAAGCGTATGAGATTCCGGAAGCGGGAAGAACTGCAAGAGGAACGGCGATCATCAACCTGCTCCAGCTTCAGCCGGAGGAAAAAATAACTGCAGTTATTCCGATCCGCGAGTACAAGGAAGGCAACTATCTGTTCATGGCGACCAAGAACGGTATTGTAAAAAAGACGCCGGTCACAGACTATGCAAATGTCAGAAAGAGCGGACTTGCGGCGATCAACCTGCGGGATGACGATCAGTTGATCGAGGTAAAGAAAACGGATAATAACAAAGATATTATTCTGGTAACAAAATTCGGACAGTGTATCCGTTTCCATGAAACAGACGTCAGAAGTACCGGAAGAACCTCAATGGGTGTCATCGGTATGAATCTGACAGACGGAGATGAAATAGTCGGTATGCAGATGAATACTCAGGGTGATGCGCTCCTTATCGTGTCAGAAAAAGGTCTTGGGAAAGCAACGCTCATGAGCGAATTTACAGCGCAAAACAGAGGCGGAAAAGGCGTAAAGTGCTATAAAATCACTGAAAAGACCGGAAATATTGTTGGCATCAAGGCGGTAAATCGTGACAGTGAGATCATGCTGATCACTACGGAGGGAATTATTATCCGCATGAAAGTGGAGGATATCTCGCTGCTTGGAAGAGTTACTTCCGGTGTAAAACTGATCAATATGGATGACGACATTACCGTTGCGAGTATCGCAAAAGTAAGAGAAGACAAGTCTCTTGCTGCGCAGCAAGAAACACAGGACACAGAAGCCGGGGAATCTGAAAGCGAAAAATAAAAACAAAAAATAAAAATCCGACAGCCTGCAGACCGCAGGCTGTCGATTTCAAAATAAATAAAAGGATAAGCAGATTGTGTTTTTATTTATCTTGAAATCAGGGGAGGAACTAAAATGCCAACAACATTATATGAAGTATTATGGATCTTTATTATTTATGCATTTATCGGCTGGTGCACTGAGGTGTCATACGCAGCACTCGATCGGGGGATTTTTGTAAACCGTGGATTTTTAAACGGACCGTATTGTCCGATTTATGGGATCGGTGTACTTACCGTGATCGTAATATTAACGCCGTTAAAAAGAAATCTGCTCCTGCTTTATGTGGGATCATTTTTACTTACATCCATACTGGAATTTTTAACCGGATTCATCCTCGAAAAAGTATTTCACAACAAGTGGTGGGATTATTCAGATAAACCGTACAATATAAAAGGGTATGTCTGTTTAAAATTTTCAATTTTCTGGGGATTTGCATGCACATTTATTATGCTTGTCATTCACCCGGTCATTTATACATTTATCCGGTATTTTCCGGAAAAACCGGGGATCGTATTGCTCGTCATAATTTTATGTGTGTTTGTGACAGACTGCGTAGTATCCGTTGCAACTATCTTACAATTCAATAAGCGGCTTGCATCGATCAATGAAATATCTAAAAAGATACATGTGATCTCGGATCAGATCGGTGTAAATATCTATGAAAATGTGACAGATGCCATCGAGAAAAAAGAAAAATTTGCAGAAGATCATGAAGATCTGTTAAACAGCATTGAAGACAAAAAGCTGTTCTTAAATGAAAATGTAGATGAGCTGAAAGCGCAGTTCGAGACTTTAAATCAGGAATACAGAAGGCTGATGGAAGAGAAAAAATTCGGATTTGAACGTCTGCTAAGAGCATTTCCGGATATGAAATCAAAAGACAATAACGAAATACTTGCAGCCATGAAAAAGATCCATCTGAAAGCACTCAGAGAAAAAATTGAAAAATTAAGAAAGGACAAAGAAGCATGATAAGAACGATAGACACAGCAGAGATTACATCCAATATCAAAGAAATGTGCATCCGCGCAAACCATTATCTGTCAGCCGATATGGAAACGGCATTGCAGAAAGCGGCAGACACGGAAAAATCTCCTCTGGGCAGAAAAATTTTAGACCAGCTCGAAGAAAATCTTGAGATCGCAGATAAAGAAGTCATCCCAATCTGTCAGGATACCGGAATGGCAGTCATCTTTATGGAGATCGGGCAGGACGTTCATTTTGAAGGGCAGAACTTAGAAGATGCGATCAATGAGGGAGTACGACAGGGATATACAGAAGGGTATCTCAGAAAATCAGTCGTAAAAGACCCGCTGATACGGGAAAATACAAAAGATAATACCCCGGCAATCGTGCATTATTCCATTGTTCCGGGTGATAAAGTAAAAATAACCGTTGCACCGAAAGGATTCGGGAGCGAAAACATGAGCAGAATTTTTATGCTAAAGCCTGCAGACGGGATCGAAGGTGTAAAAGAAGCAATTCTCACTGCGGTAAGGGATGCTGGTCCGAATGCCTGTCCTCCGATGATCGTTGGTGTCGGGATTGGTGGTACATTTGAAAAATGTGCACTGCTTGCGAAAAAGGCACTAACCAGAAATGTAGACGAGCATTCTAATATCGCCTATGTAAAAAATCTTGAAGAAGAAATGTTAGAAAAGATCAATCATCTCGGTATCGGGCCGGGAGGACTTGGCGGAACAACGACCGCACTTGCTGTAAATATCAATACATATCCTACCCATATCGCCGGACTTCCGGTGGCAGTCAATATCTGCTGCCATGTAAACCGTCATATTGTGCGGGAACTTTAAAAATGGAAGAAAAGGAGGCAAAAAAAGATGGATAAGCATATTAATACACCGATCACAGAACAGACCACAGCAGATCTGAATGCCGGTGATTATGTATATATTACGGGAACAATCTATGTAGCCAGAGATGCTGCACATAAGCGGATGATGGAGGTGCTGGATGCCGGAAAAGAACTTCCAATCGACATCAAGGACGCAATAATCTATTATATGGGACCATCACCGGCAAGAGAGGGACGTCCGATCGGTTCTGCAGGTCCTACCACGGCAAGCCGCATGGACAAATATGCACCGCGTCTTTTAGATCTCGGCGAAAAGGCGATGATCGGGAAAGGAAAAAGAACGAAAGAAGTAATAGATGCGATCGTGCGCAATCACGCAGTATATTTTGCTGCAGTAGGTGGTGCTGGAGCATTGCTGTCCAAATGTATCCAAAAATCGGAGATAGTCTGCTATGATGATCTCGGAGCAGAGGCAGTCCGAAAACTAGAAGTAAAAGATTTTCCGGTTATTGTGGTAGTGGATTCCCAAGGCAATAATCTCTATGAAACCGCGATTTTAGAGTGGTCACAGGAAAAATAGAGAAAAAATAAAATAAATGATTGACAAAAGGAAAATTATTTAGTAATATAATCTATGCGTCACAAAGACGCAGGATAATTTCATAATAATTCATATATTCAGGAGAAATACTCAAGAGGCTGAAGAGGCGCCCCTGCTAAGGGTGTAGGTCGGGTAACCGGCGCGAGGGTTCAAATCCCTCTTTCTCCGCTTTATGTATGAAGAAAAAAGAAATTGAAAAAAGTTGTTGACAACGACAAAAGCTTGTGATAAGATATAGAAGTTGTCGCTG
>CAYMCM010000097.1:0-6106 GCA_964388945.1 uncultured Roseburia sp. | reverse complement strand
TTGAAATACTGATCAGATCACGGACAGACTTTTTAATCGTGGTCGGTGTGATGCCGTGTTCTTCATTGTATGCCTGCTGTACTTTCCGGCGGCGCATCGTCTCATCGATTGCCACACGCATCGAATCCGTAATCGTATCTGCATACATAATAACATGCCCCTCTGAGTTTCGCGCCGCACGCCCGATCGTCTGGATCAGTGATGTCTCCGAACGTAAAAATCCTTCCTTATCCGCGTCAAGAATCGCCACCAGTGTGATCTCCGGAATGTCAAGTCCCTCACGCAGCAGGTTGATGCCGACTAGCACATCAAATACATCCAGCCGCAGATCCCGGATGATCTCCGCACGCTCCAGCGTATCAATATCCGAATGCAGATATTTGACACGGATACCAATCTCCCGCATATATTCGGTAAGATCTTCCGCCATTTTTTTCGTCAGTGTTGTTATGAGAACCTTATTTTTCTTTTCAATTTCCTTATTGACCTCTCCAACCAGATCATCAATCTGCCCCTCAACCGGGCGCACTTCCACCTCTGGATCTAAAAGTCCGGTCGGACGTATGATCTGTTCCGCACGCAGCAGCTCATGTTCTTCTTCATACACATTCGGCGTTGCGGAAACAAACAGCATCTGATCGATCTTACCTTCAAATTCCTCAAAGTTGAGCGGTCGGTTATCCAACGCTGAAGGCAGACGGAATCCATAATCTACCAAGGTCATTTTCCTGGATCTGTCTCCTGCGTACATGCCGCGCACCTGCGGTACGGTAATATGGGACTCATCAATGATGATAAGGTAATCATCCTTAAAATAGTCCATCAGCGTGTGCGGCGTTGCCCCTGCCGGAAGCCCCGCAAGCGGTCTGGAATAATTCTCGATTCCACTGCAGAAGCCTGTCTCTTTCAGCATCTCGATATCAAAATTTGTGCGTTCCGAAATTCGCTGTGCCTCAATAAGCTTGTCCTCACTTTTGAAAAAGTGTACCCGTTCCTCAAGCTCTTTCTCGATCTCATCACACGCACGATTGATCTTTTCCTGCGGCACTACATAATGAGATGCCGGAAAGATCGAGATATGCTGCAGACTGCTCTTGATTTCTCCGGTCAGTACATCAATCTCCACAATACGGTCAATCTCGTCCCCGAAAAATTCCACACGGATCGCCGTTTCCCCCCGGTCTGCCGGAAAAACCTCAAGGACATCTCCATGTACCCGAAACGTGCCGCGGTGAAAATCCATGTCGTTGCGCGTATACTGAATATCAATGAGCTGTCGGATCACATCATCACGATCCCGCTCCATGCCCGGACGCAGTGAAACCATCATTCCAAGGAAGTCTTCCGGACTGCCCAAACCATAAATGCAGGAAACCGAAGAGACCACGACCACATCCTTACGCTCAACGAGCGCAGCCGTCGCAGACAGGCGCAGCTTGTCAATCTCCTCATTGACCGCGGAATCCTTCGCGATATAAGTATCTGTGGACGGCACATACGCCTCCGGCTGATAGTAATCATAATAGGATACGAAATATTCAACCGCATTCTCCGGAAAGAACTCCTTCATCTCTCCATAGAGCTGTGCCGCAAGCGTCTTGTTGTGCGATATGATAAGCGTCGGCTTATTGAGTGCCGCAATGATATTTGCCATCGTAAAGGTCTTACCAGAACCGGTGACACCCAACAGTGTCTCAAACTGATTGCCTTCTTTAAAACCCTGTACTAATTTTTCGATTGCCTGCGGCTGATCGCCGGTCGGCTCGTATGGGGAATGTAATACAAAATGATCCATCTTTTCCTCCAATTCGTTTCCTGTCCACTGCTATTATTCCATTAACTGTCTCTGATTATAGCAGAATAAAAAAGAAAAGTACAGAGCAAAATCGAACTTTTGTTCTGTACTTTCCTATTTGTTTTAACCGGAAATTGTATCTCCCATTATATTGATGCCACAATCTTGTCTGCCAGTTCTTCCAAAGCCTTATACTGGTCTTCTTTCAGTGCAGATTTCACGGTAATAGTATCCGACAGCACAATCATATCCTTTAATGCGGACACTTCCTCCGCCATCTGTTTGCCGCTCGTTGCCGCCCAGGTTCCATTTTCAATGAACGCTACCGTTCGTTTCTGTACATTCAATGCCTTCATATCCGCAAGGAAATTCTCCATCTTCGGATAAATACCTCCATTGTATGTAGGTGACGCCAATACGATATGGCTGCAGCGGAATGTCTCAGAGATCAACTCTGATACATCGGTATTTGACACATCATAGACTGCGATCTTTTTCACACCTTTTTCCGCCAGGATTCCGGCAAGCACATTCGCCGCGTTTTCCGTATTTCCATACATGGACGCATATGCGATCATCACCGCAGAAGCCTCCGGCGCATAGCTGCTCCAGATATTATATTTATCCAGAATATAACCGAGGTTCTCTCTCCAGATCGGACCATGCAGCGGACAGATCATCGCAATATCAAGCCCAGATGCTTTCTTTAACAGGTTCTGCACCTGTACACCGTATTTTCCTACGATATTCGTATAATATCTTCTTGCATCATCCAGCCAGTCACGGTCAAAATCCACTTCATCCGCAAAGATATTTCCATCTAATGCTCCGAATGTACCAAAACCGTCTGCAGAAAACAAAATCTTTGTCTTTTCTTCATAAGTTACCATCGCCTCCGGCCAGTGCACCATCGGTGCCATTACAAAATGGAATACATGGTTTCCACTCTCAAAGGTATCTCCTTCTTTTACGATCATGGCATGGGCATCCACATCAATGTCAAAAAACTGCTTCATCATCTGAAATGTTTTTGCATTTCCGATCAGTGTAAGATCTGGATAACGTATCAGCAATTCATCGATCAGTGCACAGTGATCCGGCTCCATATGATTTACGATCAGATAATCCAGTGTTCTTCCATTCAGCACATACGCCAGATTTTCCAGAAACTGTCTGCCGATCGAACTGTCCGCAGTATCTAAGAGAACCGTCTTTTCATCCATCACCACATAGGCATTATAAGACACGCCTCTTTTGATCGGAAAAATGTTTTCAAACAGGGCAAGACGCCGGTCACTGCCTCCTACCCAGTAAATATCCTCTGTCACTTTTCTGCTGCAATGCATCGTACTACCTCCTAGTTTTTCCTGTATTTGTACAAAACTCTCCCACCCTCATATTCGTTCGTATTATATCTGATTCTTTTCACGGAATCAACCCTTATTGCCCGGACAGTTATTTTCCGCACAAGCTATTTTTTCTTCCATTTTAACAACAACGCTGAATTTGTGATAACAAGTACCGATCCGGCATTATGTACCAATGCACCTATAACCGGATTCAAGATCCCGGTAACAGCCAGCACAATAGCCAGAAAGTTCAATCCCATGGAAAAGGTCATATTGATTTTGATCGTCCTCATCATCCACAAGAGCAATGTCTGCTGCATCCACAGCAATATCACTGCCGATAGTGCCCATAGCAATGCCGACATCAGCCGCCTTTAGTGCCGGAGCATCATTGTTCCCGTCACCAATCATGCACACCGCCTCTTGTTTCGCCTGATAGTTCCTGATATATTTCAGCTTATCTTCCGGCAGACAGCCTGCATAGATTTCATCAATGTGAAGCTACCCGGCAATGGCTTTTGCGGCATTTTTATTATCACCTGTCAACAGCACCGGCTGTACATTCAACTCTCTAAGAGCCTCTATGGTGGCAGTGCTTTCTGTTCTTATCGTATCCGACAGGACAATGTAACCAGCAAAAAGACCGTCAATGGACAAATAGATAGCTGTACAGCCCCAATTGATAAATTCGTTTACTTCGCAAAGAGCGTTTTCACTGACCGTAATGCCGTTTTCAGACATCATTTCAGCATTTCCCGCAAGAACTTTTTTCGCATTTATCATTGCAGAAACTCCACGCCCCGGTATCATTTGAAATTGCCCGGCTGCCAGAACAGCAGAAGTATTCTCCTTGCAGTAACAGGTAAGGATCGCTTTTCCAAGCGGATGCTCCGAATACTGCTCAGCAGCGGCACAAAGTGAATACAATTCCAGATCACTTATGTTCGGCTGCACACTTCTTACCTTTATGACCTTTGGTGTACCATATGTGAGAGTTCCTGTTTTATCAAAGGTGATTTTTCATAGATAGCTCACCCTTTTCATACCCGTCTGGGTATGGGTATATTATACATATAGGGGTATGGGTTGTTAATGTGTAAAAATAAAAAGCAGTCTGACCGACTGCTTCTTTCACGAATCTTTTTACTGCATATTCGCAAATCTTTCTACCGCTTTGGTAAAACTTTCGATTGTTTTATCTGCATCACCATGCTCAATACCATCACGAACACAGTGCTTGATATGTCCTTCCAGCACAACTTTGCCGCAGCCATTCAGTGCAGATTTTGCTGCATTTAACTGGGAAAGAACATCCTCGCAAGGAACATCCTCATCAATCATCCGGTCGATCGCCTGTACCTGACCTATGATCTTTTTCAGTCTTCGATGAAGATTTTCAGCATCCATGCATTGTTTCATCTCAAATCCCTCCTTACCATTAGGGGTATTAGTATTATAGTCGGAATCCCTGCATCCGTCAATCATTTATCTGAAAACACCCAATTTTATCGTAAACACAAAAATCCGGTGTCCTGGAAAATTCCAAAACACCGGAAATGCTCTATTTCCTACTTGTTCATACAGCAATATTTATACTTCTTGCCGCTTCCGCATGGGCAGAGGTCGTTTGGATAAACCTTGGCAGCTTCCCGCTTTTTCGGGGCATTCTGTGCACTTTCATCCTTATTGGTTCCGGTCACCTTTGCCACCTGCTCACGTTCTACCTTCTGTTCAATGCGCACATGGAACAGCAGACGCACCGTATCCTCCTGAATACTGGCGATCATAGCGTCAAACATATCAAAACCAGACATCTTGTATTCTACTAACGGATCTCTCTGACCATATGCCTGAAGTCCGATACCCTGACGAAGCTGATCCATATCGTCGATATGATCCATCCACTTACGGTCAATGACTTTTAAGAGAATGACACGCTCTAATTCACGGACTGCTTCAGAATCCGGGAACTCTGCTTCTTTTGCTTCATATAACTTCACTGCCTTTTCTTTCAGGCTGTGCTTTAATTCTTTATTGTTCTTATATTCTTTCACGGATTCCGGCGTCAGCGGCTCTAACGGAATGAGTGGGATCAGAAGCTGATTTAATTCATTGACATCCCATTCTTCCGGCGGAAGTTCTGATGAAATACAGGTATCCACTGCTGCCTCTACACGATCTGTAATCATCTTGTAGATGACATCACGCATGCTCTCACCGTTCAATACACGGCGTCTCTCGTCATAAATGATCTCTCTCTGATCGTTCATGACCTGATCGTAATCAAGAAGATTCTTACGGATACCAAAGTTATTCGCCTCGATCTTTTTCTGTGCTTTCTCGATTGCACTGGAAAGCATCTTATGCTGGATCTGCTCGCCTTCCGGAACACCGAGTGCATTGAACATATCTACCAGCTTTTCCGAACCGAACAGACGCATCAGGTCATCTTCCAGTGAAATAAAGAACTGGGATTCACCCGGATCTCCCTGACGTCCAGCACGTCCGCGGAGCTGGTTGTCGATACGTCTGGATTCATGACGCTCCGTACCGATGATCTTTAATCCTCCGGCTGCTCTCGCCTCGTCATCCAGCTTGATATCCGTACCACGGCCTGCCATGTTCGTTGCGATCGTAACCGCTGCGTGTACACCTGCCTGTGCAACGATCTCAGCTTCCAGCTCATGATACTTGGCATTTAACACCTGATGCTTGATTCCGCGCTTGTTTAACATAGTGCTCAAAAGCTCTGAAGTATCGATATTGATCGTACCTACTAACACCGGCTGTCCTTTTTCATGTGCCTTTTCCACTTCGTCTACGACGGCCTTGAATTTTTCTTTCTTGGTCTTATATACCGCATCCTCATGATCGATACGTGCGATCGGACGGTTCGTCGGCACTTCCACAACATCCATTCCGTAAATGTCACGGAACTCTTTTTCTTCGGTCAGCGCTGTAC
>CAYMCM010000096.1:0-6193 GCA_964388945.1 uncultured Roseburia sp. | reverse complement strand
CCCACGTATCCAGCTTGGAAGGCTGGTGTTCTACCATTGAACTACACCCGCATAACATCGGGGTGACAGGATTCGAACCTGCGACCTCCTGGTCCCAAACCAGGCGCTCTAGCCAAGCTGAGCCACACCCCGTCACACTAAAATGCTAACTGCAATCATTTATTTTTTTATCGCCCCTTGCCGTGACGCAAGACATATTATATCTCACTACCGGATAGTTGTCAACACCCTTTTTCATTTTTTTTCAAAAAATGTATCGAAAAATGTGCCTGACCTTTTTTGTCAATCTCCATCAGAATATAAGACGGCTGATGTCCCTCCTGTCTGGGATGGGACAGACTCCCCGGATTGAGCGCAATAATGTCATCATCATAGTCTATGACCGGGATATGCGTATGCCCGAACATCACAATGTCTGCCCCTTTGGACTTCGCCACACTTTTAATGTCTGCAAGCCCGGACTGCACATAATAATAATTTCCATGCGTAAGAAACACCTTATAATTGCCGAGCAGTATCATTTTTTCCCTCTCCAGTCTGGAAAAAAAATCATTATTTCCCGCAACGATCTCGATCGGACAGCCTGCCAGCTCTGCAATATAATCCTCATATCCTTCTGCATCTCCCAGATGGATCAAAAGATCGATCGGCTGCTGCCGCCCTAGCGCGATCTCAAGGTTTTTATGTTTTCTATGGGTATCACTTACGATCAGTACCTTCATGCTATGCTTCCTTTTTCAGAATTTCTTTCATGGCACGCAGCGCTTTTCCCCTGTGGCTCACTTCATTCTTCTTTTCTTCCGACAATTCCGCCGTAGAACAACCATAGTCCTCCACATAAAAAATCGGATCATAGCCAAAGCCGTTTGCTCCCGCAGGTCTATCTCCAATATAGCCCTCTATCGTTCCGCGCACGACAAATTCCCGCTTATCCGGAAGCACTGCTGCGATTGCGCATACAAAACGCGCAGTACGAAGTTCTTTTTTCACTCCAGCCAGTCGGTCTAACAATGCCTGATTTTTTATCTCATAGGAGGTATCTTCTCCCAGATAACGTGCTGAATAGATTCCCGGCTCCTTATTCAGATAGTCAATCTCCAGACCTGAATCATCCGCCAAAACCGCGGCATCTGTATGCGCCGCAACTGCACGTGCCTTGATCAGCGCATTCTCCTCAAACGTTTTCCCGTCTTCTGTAATGTCAGGCTCTATCCCCGCTTCCTTCATCGAAAGGATCTCCATTCCGAGGTCACTCAATATCTCGCGGATCTCTTTCATCTTATTTTTATTTCCAGTTGCAAAAATAATTTTCTCTGCCATATTATCTTTCCTTTCTTAAAATCCTTCCCGGAACGCACGCATGATCGCATTATAAATTCCCTGTGCTGTCATTCTTTGATATTCCGGGGAAGACAGATTCTGCAACTCCGTCGCATTCGTCATAAACCCGACTTCGATCAGCGCTACCGGAACCTCACTGTTTCGGATAATGTAAATCTCATTGCCGTTTATGATTCCGCGGTTCCGGCTTCCAAGGATTCCCGAAACTTCATCCACACAGATCTGCGCCAACTCCTTCGTGCCATGTCCGGTGTCCTCCTTTAATTCATCATACATAACCGCTGTTCCGTTTACGCTCGATGTCTTTCCGCTCACCGTAGAGTTGTTGTGCACACTGATAAACAGATCCGCATCCGCCTTATTTGCCAACCCGACACGTTCCTCAAACGAAGGATTCGTATCATCTACCCTCGTATAATATACCCCGATACTGCTGTCCGGGTTTTCCTCAAAAATCTGCTTTAACTGTAAAACAATCGCAAGATCTATATCTTTCTCACAATGTCCGCCTATGGTCGCACCAGGCATATTTCCACCATGCCCTGCATCGATCACGACCACTTTATCATAAATATCATGCAGCGGGATAAAATCAAGATACAGATAACCATCCAAAAACGTGGGCTGCACCTCGAACACTTTATCCAATGTGATCTCTATGATCCCCTGCCCGCTTTCACTTTCAAACGTCAGATTGTCAATGTGGTTGCTGCGCCCTATGATCGGACTCTGATACAGATAATCTGTCCCTGCCCCCGGAAAAATAATATCCACCGTCTGGGAAATATACTGATCATTGATGAGTACCTGCTCCTGTGACACACCTTCCGGTAATGTGATACGGAGCTGCTGCGAAAACGTAACTTCTTCTTCCGCCGCTCCATCTGTACTTCCGATCTCCACCATATCCATATGCGCCACAACTTCTTTTTCCCGCGCTGCCTGCTCTTCTGCCGCTATCTCCCTTTCATGAAATCCCGGCAGATAGAATGACACAGCACAGATAACCACTGTAAATATTACCATAAAAATGGCTGCGATCTTTATTACCCGCTGTTCCATATGTAAACCGCCTCCGACTATTGCTGTTCTTTACCATATGCCTTGATACACAGATTACAGTTCTGTCCGTTTTCCACGTTCTCCCATGAAGTCCCCTGCGCACTGATGTATCCCTCTCCATCACAAAGATCCACATTTTCCGTCGTTTCATCTGCCGCATATTCGATCGCAAGCGGATGTACCGAATCCGGTGTGGTAAGTTCAACGACCACTGCGAACCGTTCTCCTTCTTCTACTGCTACCGGTGTATCAAACGACACTGTATAATACCCGGCACTGTCAAACTTTCCTTCTGCCACTAACTGCCTTTTCGCCAGCGAACTGCTATCCGTAAACTCAGGCACCATATAGATGCGGTACTCGGTATCCGTTCCAAGCGCATAAAATCCCACCGCACTGATATTTTCCGCACTTTTTGCCGAAAATACATTGGCTCCGAATATATGACCGGAATTAAAGCCGAGCTGCCCGACCCATCCGCAGAGGTCCGACTGATAAATGTCATCATAATTATCTACGTCCTCGATTCCGGTATACACCACATTATGAATGCCGATATTTGTGTCATAATAGGAAACATAAAATACGCCGTCATCTCCAAAATCTCTTCCCCAGCTATTCTGGCAGATAAACGCGCCGTCCCCTTCCAAATCCACCGGAAAATTATCTTTGGAATAATTGTCATCCCATCCGATAATGACCACATCATGATTCGGCTTCTCTTTTCCCATATAGCAATACGCTTTCGTCTTGCTGTTATAAAATTCCGAGCGGCTTTGTGAACTTTTTAACGCACTATAAATAGACGTCTGCACACCACCATGCTTAAACACGGCCTCTTTTATTTTCTGAAAGTCCTTGCTCCCTATGATCTGCACTTCCTGCACATGCTTAACCGGCTTTAACGTGTCATCAGATTCATCATCCCCATACGGGTCATCCTCCTCAAGCACCGGTCCCTGCCATGCAAGCAGATAAGCCAGACTCATCGTATAATCACCGCCATAATCCTGATTCAGCGCAAAACTGTTTTGAATACTCATATGATCCGGCGAAAACTCCAAGGATTCCTCCGGCAAAAGCGATGATTCCAATGCAGTAAGTGAGGCAAACGCCCAACAAGTCCCGTGGCTGCCCTGATTTTTCACGCCCGATGCACGCATCTTTTCCCGCAGACTGTAGCGCGCCGGCACAATGCTCACATCTCCGGATTTTCCACTTGCAGTAACTGCGGAATTTTCCTCCATATTCCAAGAATACGAATATCCCAGACTATCAGAAAGCGTCTCAAGCGAAACATAGTATTCCCCGTTAATCTGCCGCATCCCGGATGAAACTTTATCTTTATCGTTATTGACTGGCACCTCATTTTCATCAAGCGGGAACTTCACTTCATTGGCATACTTTTCAACCAGCAGTTCTTTTCCGTGATAAATATGTGCACTGCAATCAAAACTGTCACGCAAAGCCTTCACCGGAACCATCAGATTCAAGTTATCATCCATGAAAACATGCATATCCTGACTGGTATAAGATTTTGCATCCACCATAAGCGAAATTTCTTTTTGATTCACACTCTCAGCGATCAATGGATTCCAGATATTCTTTTGTATACTTGCCCCGCGAAACGATTCCACTTCCTCGTAAGCCTGATCCACATTATTAAATTTCAGCAATAATGCTCCCGCCAAAAAAGCGGTCAAAATCACATATCTTCCTGAGTAACGCATTTATTTCTTCCTTTTGGGCGGTTTCGGTCCCATAAACTGATAAAAATAAGTCTTTAACATTCCATTGTAAATTTTACGGTTCTTGTCCGCCTTACGCCCGATATATTTCTCCGTATCCTCATAACTCGTAATCAAATACATCGACCACGAATCCAGATTCTTGTATGCTTCGCCGATCTGCGCATACAATTGGGGCAGATCCTTTTTATCCTCCAAACGCTCTCCATACGGTGGATTCGTCACAATAAAACCGTATTTTTTCGGATGACGCAGTTCACTCACCGGACGCTCCTGAAAATGGATCATCTCTGCTACGCCTGCCCGCTTCGCGTTTTCACGCGCTGCCTTCACCACTTCTCCGTCAATATCATAGCCTTGAATATCAACCGCAACACTGGTGTCCACAAGTTCTTCCGCTTCCTCCACCGTGTCGTACCATAACTTTCGCTCGATCAGATTCGTCCACTGTTCTGCCACGAATTCACGATTCATCCCCGGCGCGATATTTGCCGCCATCATTGCTGCTTCAATCGGAAAAGTTCCACTTCCACAGAACGGATCGACAAAAATGCGGTCTGCTTTCCATGGAGTCAGCATGAGCAGTGCCGCCGCCAACGTCTCGGTCAGCGGCGCCTTGCTCGTCATAGTACGGTATCCGCGCTTATGTAACGATTCACCTGAAGTATCCAGGGTAACCATCACTTCATCCTTCAGTAAAAATACACGGATCGGATAAGCCGCCCCATCTTCCTGAAACCACTCTACATCATATTCCCGTTTTAGTCGTTCTACGATTGCCTTTTTAACAATAGATTGTATATCGGATGAACTAAATAATTTACTTTTGATCGAAGATGCCTTTTTCACCCAGAACTTCGCGTCTTTCGGCAGATATTCCTCCCAAGGCAGCGCTTTTACACCTTCGAACAGTTCATCGAACGTAGTTGCCCGAAACCGTCCCACCAACAACAGCACACGCTCCGCTGTACGCAAAAAAACATTGGATCGACAGATTGCTTCTGCGTCTCCCTCAAACGTTACTCTTCCATCTTCCACTTGTGTGATTTCATAGCCGAGATCATAAATTTCTCTCTTCAAAACTGCTTCTAATCCAAAATGGCAGGGTGCCACCAGTTGATACATTTTCATTCACTTTCTCCATTTTCGTAAAATCCTATATTTATCTAGCTTTATATTATCTGTTCCTGCCCCGACTGTCAATCGAATTTCTCTTTTCAAGATCATATACCGCTCTCACGCCTCCGACCAGCGTAAACACCTCATTTGCCCTGCGGTTTAAACGCCTCGCCGCCATCAGACTCTCACTTCCGCGCTCACAGTAAAGTAACAGTCTGCGTTTCGCCAGAAGTTCCCTTTCCCATGTATCCATCTCATCATACGGATAATTTCTAGCTCCTTTGATATGATATTTGTGATACGCCTCAGGAGGACGCAGATCCACAATCATAATATCCTCTCTTACAAGCAGTTCATCTAAATCCTCAACACCGATTATCTTTATCATCCCATTCCCCTCCCTGATAACAGAAGAATATAAAAACAGGCTGCAGATCTTTGCCTCTGTAACCTGTTTTTATTTATCATATTCTTTTCTGCTTTCGGGTGTGACTGCCCAAATTCTTATCGGTTCACGTTTGTGCTGTCAGAACCAGCTTTATCCTCTGTTTTATCCTGGCTCTTATTCTTTTCACTGTTCTCGCCAAATCCATTCTTTGCTCGATTGCTTCCCGCGTTATTGCTGCCTGTAGTGTTCGTACTCTTATTGTTCATGTTTTCACTGTTCTTTGCCATTTTTCTATTCCTCCTTGAACTAAAAACTTACTACGGCGTTAGTATCTCCGGGGCGTTCACATATTATTCATGGTTTTTCATTTGCTTTTTCATTTAAAGTATATTATAATTCTTCCGTAAAAAGAAATATCTTTTTATCAAGTTATACCCCTTATTAATTATTTATACTCCCCTCAAAAGAGGGCAGGCGGTTTTCCCGTCTGCCCTCTTTTACTTTGCATTTTTTATAATTCGTAGAAATCCATATT
>CAYMCM010000095.1:0-6237 GCA_964388945.1 uncultured Roseburia sp. | reverse complement strand
AAATCATGACAAACGCTGATAAAAATGCGTATACTACATTTCCTGCAATATCTCCCGATCCGTACCCCACCTTGTTATACCATTTCAAGTACTTCTTTTCTTCCATAAAAACTGCTCCTTCCAAATAATCCTTTCGTTATCGTAATTCTCTGTTCTCACATCCTTGTTATCGTAAGTATAAAAAAACAAATGTTAAAAATCCATATCTTAAATTGGACAAAACATACACAAAATGATACTATCAAAAAATAGTAATGTTAAAATTCATATTATTTTTTATTTCTAACATGGATTTTTTTGAACTATCTTGCAAGGAGGTCAAAATGTATACAAATAATGCATACCTAAACAATTCCGTCATTGATAAAAAAGACAAAACAAAACCCTTGATCGTAACGAGCTGTGGAACATACAAACTCTATACCCGTCCCAAACTGCCAACACTGCGTCCAAGAGGCAGAATTGATTTCCAGCTGCTTTATATTGCCTCCGGTAAAGCTCATTTTCACTTCGGCAACGAGGAAAAAATAGTTCCCGCCGGACATATGGTTCTTTACCGCCCAAAAGAACCACAGCAATATGAATATTACGGAGCAGATCAGACTGAAGTATACTGGGTTCATTTTACGGGCGGCAATGTTACCAATCTGCTCCGTTCCTATGGGCTTACAAATGACAAAAAAGTTTTTTACTGCGGCTCCGGTCTTGAATACCAAAATCTCTTTCGCGCCATGATAGATGAATTACAGATGTGCCGGGACAGTTACCCCGAAATGCTTGAAATGTATTTAAGACAAATATTTATAAGATTGGAAAGATGCTTTCATGCCCCTATAAAACTCGACAATTCCCATGCTTCTGAAGAAATCGACAAGGCTGCTGCTTACTTTAACGAACATTACAGTGAACAGATCAACATTGATGCATATGCCGAAAAAAATCATGTCAGCACTAGTTGGTTTATACGCAACTTTAAACTTTATACCGGATTTACACCAATGCAGTACATCCTCTCCAAGCGAATATATAATGCTGAAGCATTACTGCAAAACACACAGTATAATATCACCGAGATTGCCCAGATCGTCGGATACGAGAATCCGCTCTATTTCAGCCGGATCTTCAAAAAAGCAAAAGGATTATCCCCTACCGAATACCGCAAAAACATTGACCTTTAAATATAAATGAAGCGAGAAAGAAAACCACTTTTCTTTCTCGCCCTTTTGCAAGATTTGCCTATTTCTTTTTTCATTTTGGCAAGCAATTCGTCTCTTTTTACTTTATACTTTACTCGAAAAAAGAAAGGAGATGCTTTTATGAAAAACAAAATGTACAACTTTTTTGAAAACATTCTTAACTTTTATGCCGACTTCTTTACCCGCAGATATTATCACTTTTAATCGTATCCCGTTTTTCTCTCTCTCATACTGCTTCGCCTTCCCGCATTACTTGATATCCTTTGCCGGCTTAATTCCCGGCACTTTCGTATCTGCGTGTTCCCCGTTTAAATAATGCATATGAAATACACCAGAATACCACTGCAATGATACATTCTATTCCAATCACTCCTGCCGACACCGTCTCTTTTAAAAAGTAACTTGCCGGAAGATATGCTACAAAAGCAAAGGGAATGACCCAGGTTACCAGAAAACGGATCAGTTTCGTATATATTTCTGTTGGATATTTTGCAAAATCTGACATTTCATAAGCAACCTGCAAAAATGGTCCGCTTATTTTTACCCAGAATGCGATCGATGCAAAAAACAGCTTGATGGATGTATAAATAAGCGCTCCTGCCAAAACAGATATGATAAACAAAACAACGTGAATCCCATCTATGATAACGATTCCTTTCGCTGCCGCCGAAATCACTAAAATGCCGCCCACCAATAATTCACCCAAAGCATCCGGCTGCAATTTTTCTGCAATAACCTGAAAAAATATGTTCATCGGACGAAGCATATACCTGTCAAAATCTCCATTGATCACCAATCTCCAAGCCACCAGCCAGATATTATCCGTAAACAAATGGTCAATTCCTCTCGGAATCTGCGCGAAACCATAAATAAACATAAGCTGTTCAAAGCTCCAGCCCTGCAAATCGGGAATCTGTTCAAACACCAGATATAAAAATGCAATTCCCAAAATCTGTGTTAAGAAAAATCCCAGTAAACCCATTAAAAAATCTACTTTCGACTGTATGATCGTTTTTAGAAATTGTGTGGCCAACACACGATATAATCTTAAATATCTTTTTATTTTCCTCATACTTATGCTCCATTTTCAACCAATCATTAACCGCCTAATACCACCAATCGTTTTGTTACCTTTTTCCAGATGATATTTCCGAGAAGATACAGTAAAACTACCCATATAAACTGTCTGACCAGAACAAATATCAATTCACGTCCGGAATATTTCCCCAGATAAATCATTACCGGAGTATATACCATCGAAGAAAATGGCAAATAGTCAAATACCTTTTGAACGCCTGCCGGAAACAGACTGATCGGTATTAACTGTCCCGTTAAAAAACTTAACAATGCCTCCTTTGCCATAAGCATTCCAAAAATGTATGTCGTAAAAAAAGCAATCATGCCAAAGCAAAAGTCAAATAGCACAAAGATCAGAAAACTAAGCGCACAACTGAGCAAATATAACAAAATCGTCCAAACAGATACCACTTGCATTTTCAATACTGTTACCTTATAGATTTCGATACCGATCCATACAAAGACAGCCGGTGCAAGAAAACGATATACAGCATTTCCGAGTGCTCTTGATATCAGGCTTGCCCTATAATCGATCGGCTTGATCAGGTTCATGGCAACTGTTCCTTTGACAACATCATCACTCACCCAGTCAGAAATAGAGATCGTAACGATGGACGATGTAACATACACCATAAAAATATACACGATCATTTCCTGCTGACTCATGCTTCCGATCGTTTTACTTGATGAGCTTCCATATATCGCCATCCAGAGATAATAGTTAATAAACGATCCGAAAAGACTGATAAAAATGAATAAATAAAACGCCCCTTTATATGCCAACTGACGTTTCAACTCATTTAATGCAAAAGGAAGGTATATCTTGATCTTCTTTTTCATAAGTAAACCTCCTTTACACAGCTCCATGATTATAAATTTCTTTTACAATCTCTGCTAATTCTGTTTCCTGAATCTGAATATCAGAAACTTCACTCATATTCATTACTCCTGCCAATATCTGCGGCACCTGCAGCATACTCTTATCAAACACAACAGATAAAACATTATTTTTATTATCGAGTTCGATCTGATAAGCATCCTCAGAAATATTCAATAACTCAGATAAATGCTTTTTCTTCACATTTTCCGGTTGTTTTACCTCCATTACAACTTTACGCTTTGTTCCATAGGTATCTTTTAAATTCTGCAAAGAACCATCATAAATCTTCTTACCCTCGTCAATAATGATGATACGACTGCATAACTCTTCAATATCTTCGATGTCATGCGTTGTCAAAATAACAGTAGTCTGATATTTTTCATTAATCTCCTTTATCGCCTTGCGTATGTTGTCTTTTACGATCAAGTCCAGACCTATCGTGGGCTCGTCCAGATACAATACCTTCGGATTATGTAATAATGCGGCTCCTAAATCTGCTCTCATACGCTGCCCTAAGGATAATGTTCTTACCGGCTTATCAAAAAAATCCTGCAATTCCAATACCTGATTTAAAAATTCCATTCTATGCTGATAATCTTCATCTGATACATCATAAATTTCCTTTAAAATAGTAAACGATTCACTTAAAGGCAGATCCCACCATAACTGGGTACGCTGTCCGAATACGACCCCAATATTTTTAGCATTCTCTCTTCTATTTCGACTGGGATCTATTCCATTTACCAGACACTCACCCTTTGTCGGATTCAATATGCCCGTCATCATCTTTATGGTAGTAGATTTTCCTGCTCCGTTACTGCCGATGTAGCCTACTATCTCTCCCTTCTCTATCGAAAAAGAAATATCTTCAACTGCCCTTTTTACAATCTTTTCAGAAGAAAAAAGCCCTTTCACGGCACCCTTTAATCCCGGATATTTCTTTGGCGAAACAAAATCCTTAGATATATGATTTACCTCTATCATTTTTAGCCTCCTCTTATTGTTCGGAGAAATTATACTCTTTATCTGTGAATATACATTCTCGTCATTTCTTCTTCCGTATAAACAGCGCATACATTTGGAGCAAGATCTTTTATCATCGGGGCTTCCCTCGGTGTAATATATTGATATTTTTTCATCATATAAAGTCCTCTCCTTTCACCGGTGCTATTAATTTGCTCCTAAAACCTCCACTTCGCTGTCAAAATACTGTTCCTGAAACTTAACAGCATCCGCAATTTCTGTTTTCGTAAATCTCATTTCTTCCGGTGCTGCAACCAGTTTATCTTCTACATCATTATGCCGATGTACAATAGCAATAATTTGTGCTTTATCTTCTTTTACTGGAGTCTCTATTCCCAGTAAATAGACATCCAGTTCCTCGTCATCTCCACTAAATACATTGGGAATAAAGCCATAATTCACCGGGTAAATAAAATTATCATCTTTGGGATGCGAACTTCCGATCGGCCTGTCTATCACGATACTTACCGTTTTTCCAAGATATGAATGCACTAATGCTTTTCTTAACGTATATACTATAAAATCGTGCTTCCCTTGTAGATATTTTTCTCTTCCATTGTCAACAGGAACCTGCTCAGCAAGTGATACCTTTAAATCTTCATATGTTTTTGCAACTGACGGTGTACTGTTCAGATAGTCTCTGAAATTGATATAATTTATCCAATCCATGCTTCCTGTCTTTACAATATGAATAAAATGAGTTTGTAAGTCACCGGTGCCATCATAATAGCTTCCTGCCGCAAATAGTAACTGCTCACCCAAATCAGATTGTGGTCTATAATAAAAACCTTGCTTTTTCAGATCTTGTTCCAATAACAAAACATCCTCAAAATTATCAACTGCAACCGCTATATCGATAATTGGCTTTGCTTTAATCGTAAAAACGGAAGTGCTTCCAACATGCTGGATATCCTTAATCACATCACCTAATATTACTTTCAATCGGGCAATCGTATTCTGTGCTTCCATTTCCCACTCCTGCTCATGTTCGCAGAGTTGAACTGTACCACGTTTTAAACCCAGCATTTGCTGTTTCTCCTTTTCAATCTTTTTTATTTCATCCTCTTTTGCCAAATAATAGCCTTACGCCAAAAGATGTTCCTTCACTTCTAAACTACTTATCCCCCTGGGTATATCAATTCCCCCATACCCACTCTGCAGAAACAGAAACACACATCTATTTTTTCCAAAAATTGCAAAATCCTTTGATTTATTGGGCTTTTCTCGTGAGCAGGCATACCGTCTCAACATGCCATGAGTGCGCAATAAAGATGCACATCCCTTGGCTTTTCGTTAAGCCTTGGGTTCAAAAATGATGCAATAGTCCCCTGACGGACCTGCAAAATTAAGCATGATGCACCACTTTGCACCTGCCATAGAAAAAGATTAGATTTGTTTTTAAGATACAGGTCTGACTGACCTGCGTGTGATTTGTTCTGCTCTTTCTCTATGGGACAATTCTCTTGCTGATAACTTCTAGGATATTGTACCATAGATTGTTTGTTTCGGAAATTACTTTCCTCCAAAAATGGGCAGACAATTTTTTGACCTCTTTTAAAAGGTGAGCATATCCTAGCAAAATAATGTTTAACTCATTTTTTCAGTTGACTTTTTCAAAATCAACTTAATTCTTTAATTATATTTCTCTTTTTTCATTAACTTTTTCAATTAGCATTTCTTCTCCAACAGATACACTGAAAAAAGTTCATTGAAAATGTCAATTAACCACCTAAAATAGCAAGGGTTTTAGGGATTTCCCTAACCAGAATGCACTTGTATTACAAAGTGCGTATCTGGCAAATTCCCAGTACTACTTTCACCTCAACGACTTATACATAGTTTTAAATACAAATAACCAGAACACTGTCATAACAATTTCTTATTATTTTCTTTTCCCTATAATAATCAGAGTATTCGCCTTATTCAATACCATTGCAACCCGGTAATCATTCTTTTATCAAGCTAATCGTTTATGCCAAAAAACTTATGTTCAAAATCGCTACAAGATTATATTTTTTGTCTGTATTCTATCTTCTTGACAAAAGGTAGCTACCTACTTAT
>CAYMCM010000094.1:0-6263 GCA_964388945.1 uncultured Roseburia sp. | reverse complement strand
AGCGATACGCCATGCCGAACCGCAAAGTTTCCGGTCTGCTGACGGATATAGGTACCTGCGCAGCAGTACAAAAGAATGGTTGACGAATCGGAGGAGGCGTTATAAAATATCACATTGACAGAAGAAAAAGAAAAGAGATGCGATTTATGAAATTCATGAAACAATTTGGAATTATTCTGGCAGTCACATTCCTCGGAGAGGTGCTCAAATACTTTATTCCGCTCCCGATCCCGGCAAGTATTTACGGACTGGTTCTGATGCTTGCGGCACTTTGCACCGGGATACTGAAACTGGATCAGGTGAAGGATGCGGCGACATTTCTGATCGAGATCATGCCTATGATGTTTATTCCGGCAGCAGTTGGACTGATGGATTCATGGGCGGAGATCAAGGGAATCTGTGTTCCGCTCGTTGCGGTCACATTGCTCACGACGATCATCGTTATGGCAGTAACAGGAATTGTGACACAGTTTATCATACAAAAGGGAGGCAGCAGAGACGATGGACAAGATGCTTAGTACCTCAGTATTTTTCGGCGTGTTTGTAAGCATTGCCGGATTTGAGATCGGACTTTTTCTGAAAAGGAAATTTAAACGGGCAATTTTTAATCCGCTGTTAGTTGCGATCATTGTTGTCATCGTGATTCTTGCGGCAACCGGTGTGGATTATGAGAATTATAATGAAGGCGCAAAATATTTAAGCTATCTGCTGACACCTGCGACGGTATGCCTTGCAGTTCCGCTTTACCAGCAGCTTTCCATGTTGAAGAGTAATTATAAAGCGATTCTCGGTGGGATCATAGCAGGTGTACTGACCAGCATCTTATCGGTGCTTGGACTTTGTCTGTTATTTGGATTTGATCATCAGATGTATGTGACGTTACTTCCCAAGTCGATCACGACAGCGATCGGTATGGGCGTATCGGAAGAACTTGGCGGTTTTGTTACCGTTACCGTAGCCGTGATCATCATTACCGGGGTCTTTGGAAATATCATTGGTGAAGCGGTGTTTAAAGCATTTCATATCAAAGAGGCAGTCGCAAAGGGTGTGGCACTTGGAACGTCTGCACATGCGATCGGAACTGCCCGCGCTATGGAACTTGGTGAAGTGGAGGGGGCCATGAGCAGTCTTGCCATCGCAGTCGCGGGATTGATCACAGTGGTTGGTGCATCCGTTTTTGCAAATCTGTACTAGACAAGGAGAAAAAGAATGAAAACTTATGATACAGTCATTTTTGATCTGGATGGAACACTGTTAAACACGCTAGATGACCTGACAGACAGTGTAAATTATGCAATGGAAAAATATGGTTATCCGGTTCATACGTTGGAAGAAGTGCGGCATTTTGTTGGAAATGGTCTGAAAAAGCTGATAGAGCGGGCATTGCCTGATGATGTGGAGCCGGAGCAGTTTCAGCGCGTGTTTGATGATTTTTGTGCGTATTACGGCGAAAACTGTGCGAAAAAGACATGTCCCTATGAGGGAATTCCAGAATTGCTGGATACGCTGCGTGCACAGGGAATAAAACTTGCCATCGTATCGAATAAGGGAGATTTTGCAGTGCAGCAGCTTCGGGATCTGTATTTTCTGGGAAAGATTGAAGTGGCGATTGGAGAAAAAGCAGGTATCCGCCGCAAACCGGCACCGGATACGGTATTTGAGGCAATGCGCAGACTGGGCAGTGACAGCGCGCACAGCATATATGTGGGAGATTCCGATGTAGATATTGAGACGGCGAAAAATGCGGGACTTGACTGTATCAGTGTAACCTGGGGATTCCGTGACCGGGCATTTTTGGGAGAACACGGTGCCCAATATTATGTGGATGCACCAGAGGATATTCTTACGTTTCTTGAAATACAAAAAACGGGTGAATGAAGAAAGAAAAGCGGCATAAACTGATAAAAAAACAGGTGGGATTTATGAGGGTTGCCGCATATTGCAGAGTTTCGACTGAACTGGATGACCAGCAGAATTCACTGAAGAATCAGCAGGAGTATTTTACAGCATTTATCCGTAAAAAAGAAAAAGAGGACTGGAAATTTGCCGGCATCTATGCGGATGAGGGGATTTCCGGAACCAGCGTGGAAAAAAGAGAAGCATTTTTACAAATGATGGAAGATGCAAAAAAAGGCGGGATCGATCTGATCCTGACAAAAGAAGTCAGCCGTTTTGCGAGAAATACCGTAGATACACTCATTGCCGTGCGCACACTGCGTACTTATGGCGTGGGTGTATTTTTTATTATCGATCATATCGATACAAGGGAAAATGACGGAGAGATCCGTCTGACACTTATGGCGTCTATGGCACAGGAAGAAAGCAGGAAGATCTCAGAGAGAGTGAAATGGGGACAGAAACGTCAGATGGAGCGTGGTGTTGTATTTGGCAGACGGCTGTTCGGATATGATTTGACACATGGCGTACTTCACATCCGGGAACCTGAGGCGCAGGTAGTTCGGGAGATTTTTGCAAAATTTGTTCGGGAGAAAAAGGGAACTGCAGTGATCGCGCGGGAACTGAATGAACAGGGCTGCCGGACAGCGCGGGGAAATTCGTGGAGCAATGTAGCGGTGAGACGGATCTTGCAAAATGAGAAATATACAGGAGATTTGGTGCAGAAAAAGACCTATACGGAGGATTATCTGACACACCACAAAAAGAAAAACTGCGGAGAAGAGGAATTTGTTATAAAAAAGGCGCATCATCCAGCAATTATATCAGAAGAGGTCTTTCTCGAGGCACAGAAGCTTTTGCGTGCGGCAGAAAAGGGTGGAATAGCGGGGAGAGAAAAATACCGGAACCGTTACTGGTGCAGTGGAAAGGTGGTCTGCGGATGCTGTGGGGCACCCTGTGTCAGCAGACTGCGCCGCAATAAGGATGGCATGACGTCACATAGCTGGCTTTGCGCAAACGTTGCAAAAAATGGAAGAAAAAAAGCGGGCTGTAATGGAAAACGTGTAAAGGATGAGGTATTGTACCGCGGATTTGAGGAGGCATGGCAGAAAGTCCAAGCGGTAAGAAGATATACAGATAACATGCCGGAACTAAAGCAGATCTGTGTCAGGGAGAATGATATTTTGTATACATTTTCCAATGGAAGAACATGGTGTACGGCTTTGCATAAGTAGGTACCTGCGCAGCAGTACAAAAGAATGGTTGACGAATCGGAGGAGGCGTTATAAAATATCACATTGACAGAAGAAAAAGAAAAGAGATGCGATTTATGAAATTCATGAAACAATTTGGAATTATTCTGGCAGTCACATTCCTCGGAGAGGTGCTCAAATACTTTATTCCGCTCCCGATCCCGGCAAGTATTTACGGACTGGTTCTGATGCTTGCGGCACTTTGCACCGGGATACTGAAACTGGATCAGGTGAAGGATGCGGCGACATTTCTGATCGAGATCATGCCTATGATGTTTATTCCGGCAGCAGTTGGACTGATGGATTCATGGGCGGAGATCAAGGGAATCTGTGTTCCGCTCGTTGCGGTCACATTGCTCACGACGATCATCGTTATGGCAGTAACAGGAATTGTGACACAGTTTATCATACAAAAGGGAGGCAGCAGAGACGATGGACAAGATGCTTAGTACCTCAGTATTTTTCGGCGTGTTTGTAAGCATTGCCGGATTTGAGATCGGACTTTTTCTGAAAAGGAAATTTAAACGGGCAATTTTTAATCCGCTGTTAGTTGCGATCATTGTTGTCATCGTGATTCTTGCGGCAACCGGTGTGGATTATGAGAATTATAATGAAGGCGCAAAATATTTAAGCTATCTGCTGACACCTGCGACGGTATGCCTTGCAGTTCCGCTTTACCAGCAGCTTTCCATGTTGAAGAGTAATTATAAAGCGATTCTCGGTGGGATCATAGCAGGTGTACTGACCAGCATCTTATCGGTGCTTGGACTTTGTCTGTTATTTGGATTTGATCATCAGATGTATGTGACGTTACTTCCCAAGTCGATCACGACAGCGATCGGTATGGGCGTATCGGAAGAACTTGGCGGTTTTGTTACCGTTACCGTAGCCGTGATCATCATTACCGGGGTCTTTGGAAATATCATTGGTGAAGCGGTGTTTAAAGCATTTCATATCAAAGAGGCAGTCGCAAAGGGTGTGGCACTTGGAACGTCTGCACATGCGATCGGAACTGCCCGCGCTATGGAACTTGGTGAAGTGGAGGGGGCCATGAGCAGTCTTGCCATCGCAGTCGCGGGATTGATCACAGTGGTTGGTGCATCCGTTTTTGCAAATCTGTACTAGACAAGGAGAAAAAGAATGAAAACTTATGATACAGTCATTTTTGATCTGGATGGAACACTGTTAAACACGCTAGATGACCTGACAGACAGTGTAAATTATGCAATGGAAAAATATGGTTATCCGGTTCATACGTTGGAAGAAGTGCGGCATTTTGTTGGAAATGGTCTGAAAAAGCTGATAGAGCGGGCATTGCCTGATGATGTGGAGCCGGAGCAGTTTCAGCGCGTGTTTGATGATTTTTGTGCGTATTACGGCGAAAACTGTGCGAAAAAGACATGTCCCTATGAGGGAATTCCAGAATTGCTGGATACGCTGCGTGCACAGGGAATAAAACTTGCCATCGTATCGAATAAGGGAGATTTTGCAGTGCAGCAGCTTCGGGATCTGTATTTTCTGGGAAAGATTGAAGTGGCGATTGGAGAAAAAGCAGGTATCCGCCGCAAACCGGCACCGGATACGGTATTTGAGGCAATGCGCAGACTGGGCAGTGACAGCGCGCACAGCATATATGTGGGAGATTCCGATGTAGATATTGAGACGGCGAAAAATGCGGGACTTGACTGTATCAGTGTAACCTGGGGATTCCGTGACCGGGCATTTTTGGGAGAACACGGTGCCCAATATTATGTGGATGCACCAGAGGATATTCTTACGTTTCTTGAAATACAAAAAACGGGTGAATGAAGAAAGAAAAGCGGCATAAACTGATAAAAAAACAGGTGGGATTTATGAGGGTTGCCGCATATTGCAGAGTTTCGACTGAACTGGATGACCAGCAGAATTCACTGAAGAATCAGCAGGAGTATTTTACAGCATTTATCCGTAAAAAAGAAAAAGAGGACTGGAAATTTGCCGGCATCTATGCGGATGAGGGGATTTCCGGAACCAGCGTGGAAAAAAGAGAAGCATTTTTACAAATGATGGAAGATGCAAAAAAAGGCGGGATCGATCTGATCCTGACAAAAGAAGTCAGCCGTTTTGCGAGAAATACCGTAGATACACTCATTGCCGTGCGCACACTGCGTACTTATGGCGTGGGTGTATTTTTTATTATCGATCATATCGATACAAGGGAAAATGACGGAGAGATCCGTCTGACACTTATGGCGTCTATGGCACAGGAAGAAAGCAGGAAGATCTCAGAGAGAGTGAAATGGGGACAGAAACGTCAGATGGAGCGTGGTGTTGTATTTGGCAGACGGCTGTTCGGATATGATTTGACACATGGCGTACTTCACATCCGGGAACCTGAGGCGCAGGTAGTTCGGGAGATTTTTGCAAAATTTGTTCGGGAGAAAAAGGGAACTGCAGTGATCGCGCGGGAACTGAATGAACAGGGCTGCCGGACAGCGCGGGGAAATTCGTGGAGCAATGTAGCGGTGAGACGGATCTTGCAAAATGAGAAATATACAGGAGATTTGGTGCAGAAAAAGACCTATACGGAGGATTATCTGACACACCACAAAAAGAAAAACTGCGGAGAAGAGGAATTTGTTATAAAAAAGGCGCATCATCCAGCAATTATATCAGAAGAGGTCTTTCTCGAGGCACAGAAGCTTTTGCGTGCGGCAGAAAAGGGTGGAATAGCGGGGAGAGAAAAATACCGGAACCGTTACTGGTGCAGTGGAAAGGTGGTCTGCGGATGCTGTGGGGCACCCTGTGTCAGCAGACTGCGCCGCAATAAGGATGGCATGACGTCACATAGCTGGCTTTGCGCAAACGTTGCAAAAAATGGAAGAAAAAAAGCGGGCTGTAATGGAAAACGTGTAAAGGATGAGGTATTGTACCGCGGATTTGAGGAGGCATGGCAGAAAGTCCAAGCGGTAAGAAGATATACAGATAACATGCCGGAACTAAAGCAGATCTGTGTCAGGGAGAATGATATTTTGTATACATTTTCCAATGGAAGAACATGGTGTACGGCTTTGCATAAGTAGGTACAGAAGAACTGGCACATCTTGAGATCGTTGCGGCAATCGTGCATCAGCT
>CAYMCM010000093.1:0-6783 GCA_964388945.1 uncultured Roseburia sp. | reverse complement strand
AAAATGATTCTGAGAAAAGGGAATCCATCACAATAGAGCAGATGGAACAGTTTCTGGAATTCATAAAGAACGATAAACATTACAGTAAGTATTACGATGCGATTTATATTCTATTTCATACAGGATTGCGAATTTCCGAATTTTGTGGACTGACCATACAGGATATTGATATGAAAGAGCGAATCATCCATGTACATCAGCAGTTACAGCGACTTCCGAATATGCAATACCTGATTACAGAGACAAAAACAACTTCCGGTGCAAGGAATCTTCCAATGACACCCGGTGTATATGAAACATTTCAACGTATCCTGAAAAACCGAAAACGTCCAAAGGTAGAACCAATGGTTGATAAACAGATTGGATTTCTGTTCTTGGATAAAAATGGAATGCCGAAAGTATCAGATCATTGGCAAGGGTACTTGCACCGCATGGTTGCAAAATACAACCGAACACACAAAATCCAGATGATAAACATCACACCGCATGTATGCAGACATACCTACTGTACTAATATGGCAAGACTGGGAATCAATCCAAAATCGCTGCAGTATCTCATGGGACATGCGGAGATTGCGACAACAATGGATGTGTATACGCATTTGGGGTATGAAGAAGCGAAGAGGGAAGTGGAGAAGGTGAGTGGGAAATAGGAATAGAATAAGTTTATCTTTAATATGCAAGTTGCTTCGATAGATTTATGGAATTATAATAGATATATAATACACGGATGTTTTGATTATGGAGTCGTCAAGGAGAGTCAAAATATGAATTATACAGAAAAAACGAAGCCAGGAATGGGGGATCCATATTGGTATGAATGGTCTGTGGGTGAACAGCAGATTATCAATATGTTAAATGAAGATAATAACATAGAATTTGTTGAATTACAGGCCAATGTAGGATTGGGTTTAGATGATGTTGTAGTAACATATACAGATGGAAGTGTCTTATGTATTCAAGTTAAACATACCAGAGCAGAGGATACTTTGACATTTGCAGATTTAATTTATTCTGCAAAAAAGACGAGTAAATCATTATTGGCTGAATTAGCAGATTCATGGCAAGAAGAGAGTCGCCAATATACCAAAGTTATTCCTCAAATTTTTACAAATAGAAGAAAGGGTCAAGTTAGTTCTACAACAAAAGGAGAAGATAACTATATACGACCATCACTTGATATTTTTTGGACCGAATTAAATGAAAAGTTAAAAATAGTGAAAAAATTTGAAGATATTGAATTTGAAAAGTATCCTGAAGCATGGAATGAATGGAAAACACAGCTCAATGGAATTCAAAATGATGGAGATAAGTTGAAATTTTTAAGATTATTGCAACTTGAAACAGAACAGAAGGATTTACAAGAAATAGAGAATGAGGTGTTGTCTCACTTGGCGACAGGGTTTGGGATTAGTTTGGAGGATGCAGATAAATTATTAGGAAAACTTGATCATGCATTAAGAAAGTGGACAACCTCTGTGAGAAATACTTCGCGAATTTATGTGGAGGATGTATATGAAGCACTATCGATTGATAATTATATTTCTCCATATAATCATGAATTGATACCAGCTGAGCCATTTTTTGAGAGCCGTAAAGATTTTGTTGGGAAGATTGAGGCAGAATTATTATTAGGAAAAGAAAAGGTTCTGTTTCTTTCAGGGATACCGGGAACAGGAAAAACAAATATTGTTAGCAAGTTATGTAATAAAAGAGACAGTATTATAAAAATTAGATATTATGCTTATGAGCCTATTCAACCGGATAAAGAATACTTACCGATGGATGTTTCTGAAAGGGTAAAAAAGGAACATTTTTGGAACGAGGTTTTCATCCAATTAAAGCAGTGTTTAAAAGGTTCTTTGCATAAATATAATGTACCGTTACAAAATTGTTTTATGTCGCTGGAAGAGATGAAAACACGATTCTTCGAAATAGCATCTAATTATGCAAAAGATACTGGATGTACATTTGTTGTTGCAATAGATGGAATTGATCATGCGGCGCGTGCTGGCATTATAGCGGAGACATTTTTGGCTACATTACCAAGACCAGAATACATTCCGAATAATATAAAATTATTGATATCAGGACAACCACAAGAATCCTATCCAAATTATCCGTTATGGTTAAAGAAGACAGATGATAATGTAAAGAGATTAGATGTGCCAGGGATTGAGAGAGAAGATATCTTATCACTTGTTGCTCAAAAGATATCTGCTACAAGAAATAGTGAATATAATGCAATTACAGATGTTATTGAAAGGTACTCTGAAAAAAATACTTTGGCAGCTATTTTTGCTGTATATGAAGCAAGTCAATGTGCGGATGTAATAGAGCTGGCAAGAAGATTATCAGATAGAAAATTAAGTGGAAATATTGAAGAATACTATTCTGCTATATGGGACAATGCGGTTGGTACGTTAAAACAGTATGATTTTTTAGATTACAAGTTAGCAGGTGTATTTGCTTTTCTAAATGAGCGTGTTGACGGGCAGATGTTAGCTGAAATATTTCCTGAACTTGCTATACCCGTTGGGGTCTGGAATAATGTATTAAAAACGTTAAAGCCATTAATTATAGAGGAGAATGGTAAATATCAAGTTTTACATAATGATGTCAAAGTGTTTTTGTCTAATATTGTAAATATAGATGATGAACATACGCAGGAAATAGCCAATTCGTTGACCAATTACTATTTATGTAAAGAGGATAAAAGCCAAGCCTTTTATTTTGATATTATAAGACTAATGTCTATGGCAAAACGTGAAAAGGAAATGGTTGATGTTTTTACAAGTAAATTTGTTATTGAGGCTTATGTAAATGGAGTTGAGCTTCCAGAATTAACTATAATATCAAATAATATAATGAAAGGTTTGTTTTTAGAGGAGGTAATTGATTATAGCAAATTACAGCGTTTATCTACGGCAATTTTAACAATTGATAAGCTGGAAAATACAAAATATGAAATTGAGGACTCTGAATTCAGGGATGTAAGATTGTATGTGGGTGTGGCTCCTTATGAGTGTTATGTGGAACCCATAAATCAATGGGATGCTCATCTGATTTCAGATGTATTATCATACGCCAGGGTTTTGTATTATTCTGGAAAAAAGGAAAGGGCTGTTGATTTATTTAATCGTTGGTTTGAAGGATTAAGTGTATTGGAACTTTGGAATATCTTGAGAGACAAAGGGATGTTAGATACAAGAAATCCGAATTATATAATGATATCAACAGAAGCAAAAGAAATTGCAGATGATTTAGGTAAATTGCTCTGTTGGTCAAAGCGATATAATATGCTCGTGAAGGGTAACGGTTTGGATGATGAAATAACTTTTTTCATGCGCGTGTTATGTGAATCATTGTGGTATGAATCTGTTCTGAATTTTAAAGATGAAGAATTAGAAACAGCTCTTATCAGTATTAAACATATTGCGGTTAGACCAGAAGTTTTAATTGATATTTTGATAAAATTGATTGGCAATTTAGATTTTTCTTCAATTAGTATTATCGAAACTGTGAATAGAGAATTATTCACAAAAAGCAAATTAGGTATGGTTTTCGATTTGTTTATGAGGATTATTTCAGGTAATATTGAAAGCTATGATAAATATAAAAGAGAAGATATATATAATCAAATTAGAGATATTGAATTGCCACATGGAGATATTCAGCATGAAATATATTATTACAGTATATATGCTGTTGTAGTGAGTTACTTACAACCGGCAGTAGATCGAACCGTAGTGTCTCAGAGAGTATTGGATAAATATTTAGCTAAACATTCTCATAGTGAAAAAGGTTATTATGGATTGTGGTTCAATAGCCTTTGTTATCTTGGATATTGGTTATATGCAAAACATAATAAGCAGAGTTTTGCAGAACTTCCAAGTGAGATAGAGAGAATTTTATCATTGCTTATAATTAAAGATTGGTTTCCTAAAGTGTTGGATTCACAAACGAGAAATATATATTCGCTGATTTTGAAAGCATATATTATTATGGCTTCGCAAGAAACAGAGGCATATAAATCTGCTGTTTCAAATGTATGTGAAAAAATATTTGCAAATAATCCGGTACATCAAGTTATGGATGCGGGGTGGTACTTCTATAGAGAGAATGTTGCCCGATTAACAGAGTGGTATCAGGATTGGCTTGGTGAGAAGGGTAAAGTCTGGGATAATCCTATAGGTGATAGAAATAGAATTATCAAAGATATTCTGCATTTGGTTGATAAATATCAATTAGGAACATTTATTGACACATCAGTTGTAAGAGAAAAAGCAAAATGGTCTGTTATAGGATATGCATCTAATAAGGAATACAGCTTGAGTAATGTTTTGGCGTGGTATGATAATTTACTTGAAGCAGGATACGACGATACATATAAATATACTGAGCAGATAAAAGGTCTTTCTGCGAAAATGGAAGAGTTGGGAGATAACAGACTTGATTATGAAGCTAATTGTAAGTTATATGGCGATTTATTCAGTAATGACTTAGGTGTAGTAAAGAAAGTCTTGTCTACATCTGTATATATGTCGGAATTATTAAAACAGCCGGAATATATTATTGAAGGGTTGATAGGATATTTAAAAAATGCAAATATTTCAGAACAGAATTTATTATCTATTTGGGCATTTTGTTTGGGGATGTTGAATTGGAAAAATGAATCCAACCACTCATCGATTGTAGCGTTAGATAAAGCAATAGAGACTTGTGCAAAAAGAAATAACTTGCTATCTTTATACGAGAAAATATGCGAAATGGGCAAAGCTGAAATAAGTGCTCGTGTTGATCCAAGCAGATATATTATTCCAAACCGATGGTGTGATAAGTCAGAAACAGAAAAAAGTGAGGAAATTCCACACAATTATATTGAGCGATATCTACAGTTCGGTGAATTGGAATATCATGATAGACAAAAATTCTTTGAAGAATGCGAGTCGATGCGTGGTGATAAAGAGATTTATTGTTCCTGTTTAGAAAAAATTTTAGATAAAGAACTTGCTAATGAAAGATATGGTTGGAGAAACAGAGACATTTTAAAGTATGCAATTAATAATTTGCCGAATTCAATAGCTGATAAGCATATACGGTTATATTTTGTAACAGGATTAGAGGGAGAAAGAGAAAGCTTTTATCCGGGAGAAAATTTGACTTATTTATGTTTGTGGAAAGTAAAACAATGCGGCAAAGAATATTGCAAACAAGGTTTGGATACTCTACTGAATACCCATGAACTTTGGATTTCGTCAGCTGAAAGAATAGATATTCAAGAAGAAAACACCGATGAGGAAGTAGATGTGAATCTTCAAAGAGTGTATAGTTTATTGGATATTGAGAGTATAGATTCATTTGAGGATTTATTCATTAGGATTCTTATTGTATTTATGCTTTCTGATAATTCTGATACAGCAGAAAATGCATTAAGAGGCATCTATCATTTATTGCAAATTTATCCAGAGTTAGTGACGAAAGTAGAAGAATATTGGGATGAACTTCATTACAGAGCTAAAGAATGGATACTGATGATTTATGAATTGTTGTTTGAAACTGGAGCAATGGATATAGTTCGGTTGGAGAGTTTGTCTACAAAGCATATTAATGATTTTGATTTTAATGTCGCATTTTATTCTAGACTTTTGTTGCAAAGATTGTGTGGAAAAAATGGATTTGAGTTGCCAAAGGAAAAGCAAGAGTACTTTGCAGATATTCCAGAATATAGCACCAAAAAGCTATTATCCATAAAAAGTTCTGAACAACATTTAACTGGTACAACATATGTTACGGAAGCACTTAAACAGATAGAAGAGGAAATGTGGGATGATTGTAGTGACATAGAATGTAAAGTAGCAACATATATGAATAAAATAACTGATACACAGAGTATGCTGCTAAATGTAGGCGGCACAAAGCAATGTTGTGTAGCTTTGTATGATATAAATGTTGCATTCCTTAGAGTTTTGTATAAAGAGTGGTATAAGGGAAGATGGGCTGGAGAAGAAATTTTGTTAAGTCGAATTATTCTTTCTGCAAGTGAACCATTCATTTTACTGCAATCACCGGCAATATGGCCGTATCAGGAAAACAAACTATTAGATATTAAAATTGATGAATTTGAAGTACAAGGTGAAGATGGTAAGGAGGAGATATTAAAGAATATTTTCAATATGGGAATATCAGATAATGAAATCGTTCTCGGTGGAGCTCTGTCAGAATACAGCTACAAAAAAGAGTTGGCTGGATTTATGACCACATATATTGATTTTCCTACTATGGAAAGGGAATTTGCATTGTATGCTTACGAAAGAAGTGTAAGACTTTTAATACATAGAAGTGATGAATTTGAAGAGGAAAGACATTGCAACTTACTTGTACATAATACTGGAGTAGCAAGCTTTAAAGGTAGTAATATTATGTGTATGTTTTCACAGCGTGCATTAAACCACTTTGGATGGAAACTTATTTTTAATGATGGCATAAAGATAGTTAATTCCAATGATGAAACGATAGGTAGGTTTGAGTATTACTATGGTTTAAGGACAGATATGGGAAATAGCATTTATATGTATCAACCTGTTATTCAAAGATGGGTAGTGACCAAAGAGGCGTTCGATGAAATTCAAAGTATGTTTGAAGTTGATTTGAAACAAGTAGCTGGTGCAGTGAGTTTTGAAATTAAGTAAAAGAAGACATGGTGGAATTTATGAAAAGGAATTTGATTTCCCCATAGAAACCCAGCCTCTTTCATGGTATATTAACAGTATGCTATGGCAG
>CAYMCM010000092.1:0-7044 GCA_964388945.1 uncultured Roseburia sp. | reverse complement strand
AGAGAAAGATCTCTGTCGGTGATAAGATGGCTGGTCGTCACGGTAACAAGGGTGTCGTTTCCCGTGTGCTTCCGGTAGAAGATATGCCGTTCTTACCGAACGGACGTCCGTTAGATATCGTATTGAACCCGCTCGGCGTACCTTCCCGTATGAATATCGGACAGGTGCTTGAGATCCACTTAAGCCTTGCAGCAAAGGTACTCGGTTTCAACATTGAAACACCGGTATTTGACGGCGCAAAGGAAATTGATATTCAGGATACATTGGAACTTGCCAATGATTATGTAAATACAACATGGGAAGAATTTGAAGCGAAATATAAAGAGACGCTCCGCCCGGATGTAATGCAGTATCTGTCAGACAACAGAGCGCACCGTGAGTTGTGGAAGGGCGTACCGATCTCCAGAGACGGAAAGGTACCGCTCCGTGACGGAAGAAGCGGAGAATTCTTCGACGGACCGGTTACGATCGGTCACATGCATTACTTAAAACTCCACCATCTGGTAGACGATAAGATCCATGCGCGTTCTACTGGTCCTTACTCCCTTGTAACGCAGCAGCCGCTCGGTGGTAAAGCACAGTTCGGTGGACAGCGTTTCGGAGAAATGGAAGTTTGGGCGCTGGAGGCTTATGGCGCATCTTATACATTACAGGAGATCCTGACTGTGAAATCCGATGATGTCATCGGTCGTGTAAAGACCTACGAAGCAATCATTAAGGGTGACAACATTCCGGAACCGGGTATTCCGGAATCCTTCAAGGTTCTCTTAAAAGAACTTCAGTCTCTCGGACTGGATGTAAGAGTTCTGGATGAAAACCGCGAGGAAGTGGAACTCATGGAGACCAGCGAGTATGGAAATACCGATCTGAACGCAATCATTTCCGGAGATAAGGATTTTGCATTTGAAGACAGTGAATCCTTTGGAAAGATGGGATTCCAGAAGCAGGAATTTAATGAAGAAAGCGAAGAACTTGTGAATATCGAGGAAGAGGATGACAGCGCAGATGATGATGCTGACATGGATTTCGCAGATGATATTCTTGATGATGAAGAATAAAAGGAAGGGAGTGTCACAATGCCAGAAACGAAGAACAATGAGACTTACCAGCCAATTTCATTTGATGCAATTCAGATTGGCTTAGCATCGCCTGAAAAGATAAGAGAGTGGTCTAGAGGCGAAGTAAAGAAGCCGGAGACCATTAACTATAGAACTTTAAAACCGGAGAAGGACGGACTTTTCTGCGAAAAGATTTTCGGACCGAGCAAGGACTGGGAATGCCACTGCGGAAAGTACAAAAAGATCCGTTATAAAGGCGTTGTCTGCGACCGATGCGGCGTTGAAATCACCAAATCCAGCGTGCGTAGAGAACGTATGGGACACATTGAGCTTGCTGCTCCGGTTTCCCATATCTGGTATTTCAAGGGTATCCCATCCCGTATGGGACTTATCCTTGACCTGTCACCGAGAACACTGGAAAAAGTATTATACTTTGCTTCCTATATTGTACTGGAAGCAGGAAATACAGGTTTACAGGTAAAACAGGTACTTTCTGAAAATGAATATCAGGAAGCGAGAGAAAAGTACGGCAGTGATTTCCGTGTAGGAATGGGTGCCGAGGCAATTTTAGAGCTGTTGCAGTCAATCGATCTTGAAAAAGATTCGGCAGAGCTAAAGGCTGCGTTGAAAGATGCGACCGGACAGAAGCGTGCAAGAATCATCAAGAGACTCGAAGTAGTAGAAGCATTCCGTGAGTCCGGCAATAAACCGGAATGGATGATCATGACAGTTATTCCGGTCATTCCGCCAGACTTACGTCCGATGGTACAGTTGGACGGCGGACGTTTTGCAACCAGCGACCTGAATGATTTATACAGAAGGATCATCAACCGTAATAATCGTCTGAGAAGATTGTTAGAGCTTGGTGCACCGGATATTATCGTCCGCAACGAAAAACGTATGCTTCAGGAAGCTGTTGACGCGCTGATCGACAACGGACGCCGCGGCAGACCGGTCACAGGACCTGGAAACCGTGCGCTGAAGTCTCTGTCCGATATGTTAAAGGGTAAATCCGGACGTTTCAGACAGAACCTCTTAGGAAAGCGTGTTGACTATTCCGGACGTTCCGTTATCTGTGTAGAACCGAAATTAAAGATTTATCAGTGTGGTCTGCCGAAAGAAATGGCGATCGAATTGTTTAAACCGTTTGTTATGAAAGAACTTGTTGCAAACGGAACCGCACACAACATCAAGAGTGCAAAAAAGATGGTGGAGAGACTTCAGACCGAGGTATGGGATGTGCTCGAAGAAGTTATCAAAGAGCATCCGGTTATGTTAAACCGTGCTCCGACACTGCACAGACTTGGTATCCAGGCGTTTGAGCCGATCCTTGTAGAAGGTAAGGCAATCAAGCTCCATCCGCTTGTGTGTACCGCATTTAACGCCGATTTCGACGGTGACCAGATGGCTGTCCATCTTCCGTTATCACAGGAAGCACAGGCAGAGTGCCGCTTCATGCTGCTCTCCCCGAACAACCTGTTAAAACCGTCTGATGGTGGTCCGGTAGCCGTTCCTTCACAGGATATGGTACTTGGTATTTACTATCTGACACAGGAAAGACCTGGTTCTATCGGAGAAGGCAAGTATTTCAAGAGTGTAAACGAAGCAATTCTTGCATATGAAAATAAAGCACTGACACTGCATTCCAGAATTCATGTCCGCATGACAAAGAAAATGCCGGATGGAACAGTAAAGACCGGAATGTGCGAGTCCACACTGGGACGTTTCATTTTCAATGAGATCATTCCGCAGGATCTTGGATTCGTGGACAGAAGCAAAGAAGAAAATGAATTTGTGCTGGAAATTGATTTCCATGTTGCAAAGAAACATTTAAAACAGATCCTTGAAAAAGTTATCAATATTCATGGTGCTACAACGACCGCTGAAGTGCTGGATGATATTAAGGCAATGGGTTATAAATTCTCCACACAGGCAGCAATGACCGTATCTATTTCCGATATGACCGTACCGCCGCAGAAGCCGGAGATGATCCAGGCTGCGCAGGATACCGTTGACCGTATCACAAAACAGTACAAACGTGGTCTTATCACAGAAGAAGAACGTTACAAAGAAGTTGTAGAGACATGGAAAGAGACCGATGATGAGCTGACCGAAGCACTTCTGACCGGACTTGATAAGTACAACAACATCTTTATGATGGCTGATTCTGGAGCCCGTGGTTCTGACAAACAGATTAAACAGCTTGCAGGTATGCGTGGACTTATGGCAGATACAACCGGTCGTACCATCGAGCTGCCGATCAAATCCAACTTCCGTGAAGGTCTTGACGTACTCGAATACTTTATGTCTGCACACGGAGCACGTAAAGGTCTTTCCGATACCGCTCTTCGTACTGCCGATTCCGGATACCTGACCAGACGTCTAGTAGACGTTTCACAGCATATGATCGTGCGTGAGTCGGATTGTCAGGAAGGAACAGGCAAAGAGATTCCGGGTATGTATGTAAAAGCATTCATGGACGGAAAAGAAGAAATCGAAAATCTTCAGGATCGTATCACCGGACGTTTCTCCTGCGAGACGATCTGTGACAAGGACGGAAATGTTCTTGTAAAGGCAAACCATATGATTACGCCGAAGCGTGCAGCCCTGATCATGAGCAAGGGTGTGGATGAAAACGGAAATCCGATTGAAAAAGTGAAGATCCGTACCATTCTTACCTGCCGTTCTCATATGGGCGTTTGTGCAAAATGCTATGGTGCGAACATGGCAACCGGAAATGCAGTACAGGTCGGTGAAGCAATCGGTATCATCGCAGCGCAGTCTATCGGTGAACCGGGTACACAGCTTACCATGCGTACATTCCATACCGGTGGTGTTGCCGGAAATGATATCACACAGGGTCTTCCGCGTGTCGAGGAAATTTTCGAGGCAAGAAAACCGAAGGGGCTTGCCATTATCACAGAATTTGGCGGCGTAGCTACGATCAAGGATACTAAGAAGAAACGTGAGATCATCGTAACAAACAACGAGACAGGCGAATCCAAGACATATCTGATCCCTTACGGTTCCAGAATCAAGATCATGGATGGGGCAGTCTTAGAAGCCGGTGACGAACTGACGGAAGGTTCTGTCAACCCGCATGATATTTTAAAGATCAAAGGTGTCCGTGCCGTACAGGATTATATGCTTCGTGAAGTTCAGCGTGTATACCGTCTGCAGGGTGTTGAGATCAATGACAAACATATCGAGGTTATTGTACGCCAGATGTTGCAGAAGATCCGTATTGAGGATAACGGAGATTCTGATTTCCTTCCGGGAATTTTGGTAGATACACTGGAACTGGATGACGTAAATGAGAAGCTGATCGAAGAAGGAAAGCAGCCGGCAGAAGGTACGCAGGTACTTCTCGGTATCACAAAGGCTTCCCTTGCAACGAATTCCTTCCTGTCCGCAGCATCCTTCCAGGAAACAACGAAGGTGCTTACCGAGGCAGCGATCAAGGGCAAGATCGATCCGCTTATCGGTATGAAGGAGAACGTAATCATCGGTAAGCTGATTCCGGCTGGTACCGGTATGAAGCGTTATCGTGATATTAAGCTGGATTCCGATCTGAATGAAGAAGAAGAGATCTCATTTGAGGATGATGATTTTTTGATGGACGATTTTGAAGAAGAAACAGCAGAAGAGAACGAAACAGTAACTGTAGAAGAATAAAATATACCAAAGACCTCTCTGAAATGATTCAGAGGGGTTTTTGGATTTCGGGGAAAATATGGGAAAAAGCGGAATAAAAACGAGGAAACGGAAAATACTAGTAATAGAGTCTTCTATGGAAGATTATACCATGATCCGGGACATTCTCGGCAACATGTATCATTTAAAGCAGGGAAATGCGGATGAAGCAGAGGTTTTCGCACTCATAAAGCAGCAGAAACCGGATCTGATCCTGCTTGATACCGAGCTGCCGGGGGAAGCATGCTGGCAGATTGCCGGAGCGCTTACCGGAAATCAGGAAACCGCAAAAATTCCGATTGTATTTATGGATGCAGATGGAGAACGTGCCGGCGTGCAGAGAGGATTTAAGCTTGGATGTGCGGATTATGTGCGGAAACCGTTTGAACCGGATATCATGCGGAGCAAGATTTCAACGCAGATCGAACTCTATGGCTACCGGCACAAAATGGAAGAAATGCTTTTAGCGGAGCGCCGGAAAGTTATACAGGTCACTTTGGAAGCGATCACTGCGATCGCGAAGACCGAGGAGGCAAAAGACAGCTATACCAATGCACATTCCGAGCGGGTTGCGGACACTTCAGTACTTATCGCAGAGAAACTTGGCTGGAGCGAAGAAAAGATCGAGAAACTCCGTTATCAGGCACTATTGCACGATATTGGAAAGATCGGGATTCCTGACCGGATTTTAAACAAGCATAAGAACCTGACGGATGAAGAGTACGAAGTCATGAAACAGCATGTGAAGATCGGGGCAGACATTTTAAAGACCTTAAGTGCAATGGAAGGACTGGAAGAAGGGGCGCTGTATCATCATGAGCGCTGGGACGGAAAAGGTTATCTCTCCGGGAAAAAAGAGAGGGAAATACCAGAAGCAGCGCGTATCATAGCGGCGGCGGATGCTTATGATGCGATGTCTTTTGAGCGAATCTACCGCGGCAGGCTGGATGAGTCTTATGTGATCGAAGAATTAAAGCGTGGAAGGGGCACTCAGTTTGATCCTGAAGTGACCGATGCGCTGCTTTTGATTTTGACGGAGCGGTCTGCGGCGGAAAAAAACTGACTGTTGCGGACAAGTGTCTGCGAGATGCGGAAACACAGAGAAATTTGCAAAAAGCCATTGACAAGAAGTTCTTTGATTTATATAATATTCTAGCGTGCATACTAAGGCGCATTATTATGATACAAAATTTCAGGAGGTGAAAATAATGCCAACATTCAACCAGTTAGTAAGAAAAGGACGTCAGACATCTGCAAAGAAGTCAACAGCACCGGCACTTCAGAAAGGATACAACTCTTTAAAGAAGAGACCTACAGACGTAGCTGCTCCGCAGAAGAGAGGTGTGTGTACCGCAGTTAAGACTGCAACTCCTAAGAAACCTAACTCAGCTCTTAGAAAGATTGCCAGAGTTCGTCTTTCCAACGGAATCGAAGTAACATCCTACATTCCGGGAGAAGGTCACAATTTACAGGAGCATAGCGTTGTTCTGATCCGTGGTGGTAGAGTAAAGGACTTACCAGGTACCAGATACCACATCATCAGAGGTGTTTTGGATACAGCAGGCGTAGCAAACAGACGTCAGGCTCGTTCTAAATACGGCGCTAAGAGACCAAAAGCATCTAAATAAGCAGTTTAGAAACCAATAGTATCACAAACAGAACTTATGGTTAGTGTTGGAATTATTTCATACCTTGATGGAGAAATAGATTTTCCGCACGAAACACATTTGAGGACACATGTGAGTACCGTTGAATTAATCGAAAAATTTCAAACTAATGGACAGTCAACTGTTCATTGGCACAAATCATGATTAAGGAGGGAAGTACCGTGCCACGTAAAGGACATATTCAGAAAAGAGATGTATTAGCAGATCCGTTGTACAACAACAAAGTGGTTACCAAACTTATCAACAACATCATGCTGGATGGTAAGAAAGGTGTAGCACAGAAGATCGTATACGGAGCATTTGATTCCGTTGCTGAAAAGACAGGAAAGCCTGCTCTGGAAGTTTTCGAAGAAGCTATGAATAACGTAATGCCTGTACTCGAAGTAAAGGCAAGACGTATCGGTGGAGCAACTTATCAGGTACCGATCGAAGTAAGACCGGATCGTCGTCAGGCTCTTGCACTTCGTTGGATCACCATGTTCTCCCGCAAGAGAGGCGAGAAGACAATGCAGGAACGTCTTGCAAATGAAATCATGGATGCAGCAAACAATACAGGCGCATCTGTTAAGAGAAAAGAAGATATGCACAAAATGGCAGAAGCAAACAAAGCTTTCGCACATTACAGA
>CAYMCM010000091.1:0-7233 GCA_964388945.1 uncultured Roseburia sp. | reverse complement strand
AGCTGGCAGAGCACCTGACTCTTAATCAGGGTGTCCAGGGTTCGAACCCCTGAAGGCGCATACTAAAGTATCGGTTTTGCAGGTGGCTGCAGGGTCGGTGCTTTTTTTTGCTTTAAAATAATACTGTCAAAAGACATTTTACAATGCCGGATAAAAAAAGTCCAGTGCTTATTTGGAATCGAAATATTTTTTTACCTCCCGAAAGGATTTTTTGATTGTGGGAATGCCTTTGCGGTAAATATCAATCTTATAAAGACGGTAGAAAATTTTTCTGGTTATTTTCATAAAAAATCCTCCTTATTAATATAAGTATATGCGGAAAGGGAAAAAATGAAACGTTTGATCTTATCCTGCGGGATGCTTGCGGATGAACTAAAAAAGGCATGTGAGGGAAAATCAGAGCTTCCGGAGATCTTAGAACAGCCGCGTGGGATGCATGAACAACCGAAAGAACTGCATAAATGGCTGTCAGAGTTAATTGATGCGCATCAGGATGTGGATGAAATTGTTTTGACCTACGGACTTTGTGGATATGGGACGGTCGGCTTAAAGAGTCCGAAGACCAGACTGGTATTGCCGAAGTTTGATGACTGCATCAGTCAGCTTTTATATCAGGAAAAAGAAGGGCGAACCTGTCGTTCCAATGTACAGACCGGACATCTGTATCTGACCGGAGGATGGATCAGGGATCAGAAATCGGTACTTGGACAGTGCAGGCAGATTACGGAACAGTATAAGGAGGATGCACCGGATATCCTAAATTCCATTTATGGCGGTTATCATACGGTAAGTATAATAGATACCGGCGCATATGAGAAAGAAAAGGTAGAAAAGAATGCGGATGAGATATGCAGTTTTTTGCAATTAAAAAAGAAATGCGTGTCTGGTTCGAATGACATTTTAAAAAGAATCATCTCCGGAGATTATGATGACAATTTCATCATCTTAAATCCCGGAGATGAGATAAAAGAGCAGATGTTCCGCTTTAACGGCAGATGATCATCTTACAGATCGGGTTGCCCTTGGCAGAAAACTTTTCTTCGTATTCGGTCATGATGTTTCCCTCGTTTAAAACGGGATCATGGTGAAGGTCATAGGTCGAGGCTTTGATTTTCCATCCGGCTTCGGAAACTTCTTCTAAAGAAAAGTCAAATAGATCCCGGTTGTCGGTCTTAAATTCGAGGACACCGTCCGGTTTTAAGATCCGGTCATAGCGCGCAAGAAACTGTCTGGAAGTCAGTCTGCGTTTTGCATGGCGGTCTTTGGGCCAGGGATCGGAAAAATTTAAATAGATCTTTTCGATACTCTTTTCGTCAAACACATCCGGCAGAAGCTCTGCATCCATACAGATAAAATGAACGTTGGACAAAGGGGCTTCTTCCATTTTCTGGATCGCGCGGTAGAGGACGCTTGTGTAGCGCTCGATACCGATGTAATTGATATCCGGATTTTCTGCGGCAAGATTCATTAAGAATCGTCCCTTGCCCATTCCTACTTCAATATGAAACGGATTATCGTTTGGGATAAAATCTCTCCAGTTATCTTTCATTTCAATCGGTGCCTGGATACAGTATGGACTTTCCGCGATCGCCTCTGCGGCACCTCTAATATTTCTTAGTCTCATGTAATACCTCTTTATAATAATTTTAAATACTAAGTATCATTCTACTATAAGAATAGATTGAAAAAAAGTATTTTCTTCGGACAGACGGGAAAAAATATGGGAAAAGTGTTGCGGCAGGTAAAATTCAATATTATACTAGAAATTGTATGGTTTCAACAATTCGGAAAGATTTTTAAGGAGTTATCAACATGAAGAAGATAAAAAAAGCTGCATGCATGGTAGTTGCCATATTTTGTGCAGCATGTTCTATTACTATAAATCCGGTACGCGTTCAGGCGGCAGATTTCTGGCCGGAAGGTCCGGAAGTGCAGTCAGCATCTGCGATTGTCATGGAGGCGAGTACGGGGACGATCCTTTATGAAAAAAACAGTATGGATGCCCATTATCCGGCGAGTATCACAAAGATCATGACAACAATGCTGGCACTTGATAACGGCAATTTAAGTGATGTCGTTACATTTTCAAATGATGCGGTCTATAAGACGGAAGGTTCGGGTATTGCGCGTGATGTAGGAGAACAGATGACACTGGAGCAGTGTCTTTATGCCGTCATGCTCGAATCTGCGAACGAATGTGCCTATGCGGTAGCAGAACATGTTGGAGGCACAATGGAAAATTTTGTCGGCATGATGAATGCAAAGGCGGCGGAACTGGGCTGTCAGAATACACATTTTAACAATCCGCATGGACTTCAGGATGAAAATCATTATACGTGTGCTTATGATATGGCGCTCATTGCAAAAGCGGCGTGGCAGAATGAGATGTTCCGCATAATAACAGGAACACCTTCTTATATGATACCGCCGACCAACAAGCATGTGGACGAGACACCGCTTCAGAATCATAACTGTATGCTGCATCCGTACCGTACTGCAAAGCATGTATACGAATACTGTGTCGGAGGAAAGACGGGCTATACGAATGCGGCAAATTCTACGCTGGTGACGTATGCGCAAAAAGACGGGATGACCTTAGTCTGTGTGGTCATGGATGTACAGTCTCCGGGACAGTGGGATGACAGCCGGGCACTGTTTGATTATTGTTTTGATAATTTCCAGATCTTAAATATTGCGGATAATGAAACAAGATTGTCTGGCGGCAATATTGATACCGGAGATTTTAATACTAACGAAAAATTTGTGACGATCGATGCAAATGGTGCGGTCGTTATTCCAAAGACAGCTACTTTTACAGATGCAATTCCCTCTGTCGATGAGCGCAATGCAAACGGAAGTGTTGCGGGAAGAATCGACTATACCTATGCAGACCGTATTGTCGGCGGTGCCGATATTGTAAAGACCGGAGCAACGGTGGAACCTTTTGCTTTTGGAAATACAAATGTGGAAAAAGGAACCGAACAGGATACTGAGATACCAAAAGATACGGAGCAGACCGGAGAAAAAACATTCCGCATTAATTTTCGGATTATTTTGCGTGTCTTTTTAGGAATTTTAGCGGCAGCGGCGGCAATTCTGCTTGGAATCTTTGCATTTTCCAGATTCCAGATCTGGAAGAGAAGAGTTTCAATGGACAGAAGGAGCAAAAGTCCGTATAAGACGATCAAGGCATCAAAAAAATGGAAAAAGCGCAGAAGACGGAGAAGAAGATAAAGAAAACTATGGAGAGGCTCGATCAAAAGCTGGAAACATACGCAAAGAGCGGAATCTATCCGTTTCATATGCCGGGACATAAGCGTGCAGACCTTGCATTTCCGAATCCCTATCAGATTGATATTACAGAAATAGATGGATTTGATAACCTGCATCATGCAGAGGATATTTTAAAGGAAAGTGAGGAACATGCAGCGCAGGTATTCGGGGCAGATAAGACCTTTTATCTGGTAAATGGAAGTACCTGCGGACTGCTTGCCGCGATCAGTGCGGCGGTTCCGAAGCGGGGCAGGCTGCTGATGGCGCGCAACTGTCATAAAGCAGTCTATCATGCGGCATATCTGCGGGAGCTTACCGTGGATTACCTGTATCCGCAGATCACGGAGGCAGGGATACAGGGAGCAATCCTGCCGGGGGAGGTTTTGTGTGCGCTTTCCGGGGAAAAAACATACGATGCAGTGGTGATCACATCTCCGACTTATGACGGCGTGGTATCAGATATTGCGCAGATTGCAGAGATCGTGCATGCGCATGGGATTCCTCTGATCGTGGATGAGGCACATGGCGCACATTTTGGATTTTCAGAGAAGTTTCCGGTGTCAGCGAAAGCACTCGGAGCGGATCTTGTGATCCAGAGCATTCATAAGACGCTTCCGGCGTTTACACAGACTGCACTTTTGCATTTGCAATCAGACCGGATTTCGGAGTCGGAGGTGCGGAAATTTTTAGGTATTTATGAGACGAGTTCTCCGTCTTATATTTTTATGGCAGGCATTGAAAAATGCGTGCGGATGTTGGAAGAAGACGGGCAGAGACTGTTTGCGGATTATGAGAAACGATTGAAGAAATTTTTTAAAAAGACGAAACAACTGCAAAAAATCAAAATATTGCAAAAATCAGATTTTAACAGCAGTGAGGCATTTGATTTTGACCGATCAAAACTGATCTTGTCGGTAAGAAATACGGATATGACCGGGCAGCAGCTTTACGAGATTTTATTAAACCGCTATGGACTCCAGATGGAGATGGCATCCGGTTTTTATGTGACAGCGATGACAAGCATTATGGATCGGATGGAAGGTTTCAGCCGGCTGGCGGAAGCATTGCTCGAAATCGATGGAACATTAGGCGAAAAGAAAGATGTTTCCGGTGATTTTGTAAAAGCAGTGTATCAGAAAAACGAAAAAAAGCTTGAGATCGCAGAGGCGGTCGATGCGGATGTAAAATCGATTCCGACAGGGGAAGCGGCAGGCTTTATTTCGGCGGAGTATGTGTATCTTTATCCGCCCGGCATCCCTATACTGGTTCCGGGGGAAAAGATCACTGAAAGCATCGTGGAAAACATCAGAAATTGTGGAAAACTGGGGCTGAATATTCAGGGGACCGTGGAGGACGGTCGGATAAACGTTGTCAATTTTTCCAGACTATATTATAATTAGGGAAGAGAACCTTTGGGATAAGAGGATTGCAGAAAATGGGAAAGATATACTGTCTGTTGGGAAAAAGTTCATCCGGAAAAGATACGCTTTTTAAAATGCTTCTTGCACAGAAGGAACTGGCGTTAAAGACGATCGTGCCTTACACGACAAGACCGGTGCGCGCCGGGGAGCAGGATGGCGTGGAGTATCATTTTTCCACGGAGGAACAGCTAAAGGAACTGGAAGCGGCGGGAAAGATCATCGAGCTTCGGGCGTATGATACGGTTTACGGCGTATGGAAGTATTTTACCGTGGATGACAGCCAGATCGATCTGGTAAAGGACAGCTATCTGATCATCGGTACACTGGAATCCTATGTAAAGATGCGGGATTATTTCGGGGAAGCGAGCATCGTGCCGCTTTATGTGGAGGTCGATGACGGGGAGCGTCTTTTCCGCGCATTAGAGCGGGAGCGAAGCGAGCGGGAGCCGAAATACGAGGAGCTTTGCAGACGTTTTCTTGCAGACAGTGCGGATTTTTCCGAAGAAAGATTAAAGGATGCGGGTATCCGCAGACGATTTGAAAATACGGAAAAAAGAAATACCTGCAGGGAACTTGTTTTATACATAAAAACTGATATGGAAAGTCAAAGATAACGGGGGTGAGCTATCATGGATATCAGGGTAAATCAGACAACACCCTCTGTACCGGTCGAGGGGACAACGCCGGTACAGCAGGATGACGGATCGTTCAAGTTTACATTGACCAGTGCGATCGCGGATGCCGGACTGGAAGAAAAACTAAATCTCCTGCTCAATAACATTTCGGTGCAGGGGCAGTTGATCGCAAGACATATGGATATCCGTGATATGAAAAAATACCGTGGGCTGATCCGCGATTTCATGAATGAGATCGTGAACCGTTCCCATAAATTTTCGAGGGAGAATTTTCTGGATCGTAAGGGACGGCACAGGGTATACGGAATCATTCGTCTGGTGGACGAAAATTTAAATGAACTGGCGGAGGAACTGATCAAAGATGAGACAGACCACATCGCCATATTAAATAAGATTGGTGAGATCGAGGGACTTTTGCTCGATATACTGACATAGGAAAAGTGCAGGCAGGAGGGAAGAAAAATGGCAGGATTTCAGGAAATTTTGGGACATGAGCAGATTATAGAGCATCTGCAGAATGCGATAAAGACAGATAAGGTATCTCATGCTTATATATTGGATGGACCGGATATGAGCGGAAAAAAGATGATCGCGGATGCGTTTTCCATGACGCTGCAGTGCGAAAAGAAAGGAATAAAGCCATGTATGGAATGCCATTCCTGTAAGCAGGCACTTGGTAAAAATCAGCCGGACATCATTTATTTACAGCATGATAAACCGAATACGATTTCCGTGGATGACATCCGAAGCCAGATCAACAATGATATCGGGGTAAAACCGTACAGCAGCCAGTACAAGGTATATATTGTAGATGAGGCGGAAAAGATGAATGTACAGGCGCAGAATGCACTTTTAAAGACCATCGAGGAACCGCCGGCATATGCGGTGATTCTGCTGCTTACGAATAATGCAGAGATATTCCTGCCTACGATTCTTTCAAGATGTGTACGCCTAAGTTTAAAGGCTGTGCCGGATGAAAAGATCCGATCATACCTGATGGAACATTATGAAGTTCCGGATTACAAAGCGGATGTCTGTGTGGCTTTTGCACAGGGAAATGTGGGAAAGGCGATCGAACTTGCGGAGTCAGAAGATTTTAATGAGATCAAAAATTCAGCATTGCAGCTCATTAAGCGGCTCGATGACATCGAACTTTATGAGATGACTGAGGCAGTTAAGCAGATCGGAACTTATAAGTTACAGATCAATGATTATTTTGACCTTATCATGATCTGGTATCGGGATGTGCTGCTTTACAAAGCAACTGCCGATGTGAATAAACTGATCTTTAAAGAAGAAGTATATGAGATTAAGAAGGAAGCCAGCAGAAGCTCTTACGGAGGAATAGAAAATATTCTGGAAGCACTTGAAAAGGCGAAGATCCGGTTGAACGCAAATGTTAATTTTGATCTTGTCATCGAATTGCTGCTGCTGACAATAAAGGAGAATTAGAATGGTAAAAATAGTAGGTGTCAGATTCCGCAGCGCGGGGAAAATATATTATTTTGATCCGGCGGGATGTGATATGAAAGTGGGAACCCACGTGATCGTGGAGACCGCAAGAGGCGTGGAGTACGGGACTGTCATGATCGCTCCGAAGGAAGTTGAGGATGACAAAGTTGTGCAGCCGTTAAAAGCGGTGATCCGTGTTGCCACGAAAGAAGACGAAAAACAGGAACGACGCAACAAGGAAAAGGAAAAGGATGCATTTAAGATCTGTCTGGAGAAGATCGCAAAGCATAAGCTGGAAATGAAGCTTGTGGAAGCGGAGTATACGTTTGACAATAATAAACTGTTATTCTATTTTACTGCAGACGGCAGGATTGATTTCCGTGAACTGGTAAAGGATCTTGCTTCGGTATTTCGTACCAGGATTGAGCTGCGCCAGATCGGTGTCCGTGATG
>CAYMCM010000090.1:0-7270 GCA_964388945.1 uncultured Roseburia sp. | reverse complement strand
AAAACTAAATTCTACCAAGTGATGGAAAGGTGGAATTTAAAATTTCATTTTTGTTATGAAAAAAACGTGGAAAGTAGTCCTGGTAAAAGGGATGGTACAAAACCTTATGGGGCTGATTACGGAAGAAAACAGTAAGGAATACCGGAATTTGTATCTGGATTGTATGCTGGGGCTTATGCACGGCACACACAAGCAGATGAGTGCGGAAACAGAGAAGAAAAAACAGGGCAAAATAACAAAAGGGATTTCCGGTTTGGGAAGTCTCTTTTTGTTTGCAAAAAAGACCGCACGGTAACAAAATTAACAGTTGACGGAAGAACGGTTTTGGTAGAAAATATAAAGGAGACTATTTATCCGCAAGGAATAAAATAAATTGCGATAATATTAAGGAGATAAAAAGAAATGGCAAAAGAAAAGAAACTCGTAGAAGCGATCACATCCATGGAGGAGGATTTCGCACAATGGTATACTGACGTTGTGAAAAAGGCAGAACTAATGGATTATTCTTCCGTCAGAGGCTGTATGATCTTCAAGCCGGCAGGATATGCCATCTGGGAAAACATCCAGAAAGAACTGGATACAAGATTTAAAGAAACAGGCGTGGAAAATGTTTATATGCCGCTCTTCATCCCGGAAAGCCTTCTGGAAAAAGAGAAAGATCATGTGGAAGGATTCGCACCGGAAGTTGCATGGGTGACGCAGGGCGGACTGAACGAACTGCCGGAGCGTCTCTGTGTCAGACCGACATCCGAGACACTTTTCTGTGATTTCTATAAAAATAACGTACATTCCTACCGTGACCTGCCAAAGGTTTATAACCAGTGGTGCTCGGTGGTACGCTGGGAGAAGGAGACACGTCCGTTCCTGCGTTCAAGGGAATTTTTATGGCAGGAAGGTCACACGGCACACGCTACCGCAGAAGAAGCAAAGGAGAGAACTGTGCAGATGCTGAATCTCTATGCTGATTTCTGTGAAGATGTGCTTGCGATTCCGGTTGTCCGCGGACAGAAAACTGAAAAAGAGAAATTTGCAGGAGCGGAGGCTACCTATACAATCGAGGCACTGATGCATGACGGCAAGGCACTGCAGTCGGGAACCAGCCACAACTTCGGTGACGGCTTCGCGAAAGCATTTGACATTCAGTATACCGATAAGGACAATACCTTAAAGCATGTATATCAGACTTCCTGGGGGATGACGACCCGTCTGATCGGAGCGATCATCATGGTACACGGCGATAATGACGGATTGGTGCTGCCGCCGCACATCGCACCGGTACAGGCAATGGTCATTCCGATCCAGCAGCATAAAGAAGGCGTGCTTGCAAAGGCAGAAGAAGTAAGAGAACGACTTGGAAAAGTATGCCGCGCGAAACTTGATGATTCGGACAAGAGTCCGGGCTGGAAATTCTCCGAGCAGGAAATGCGCGGTATTCCGGTGCGTGTAGAACTCGGTCCGAAAGACATCGAAGCAGGAAAATGTGTTGTTGTCCGCAGAGATACGAGAGAAAAGATCGAAGTGGCACTTGATGAACTGGAAGTAAAAGTACCAGAGATCTTAGAAGCGATCCAGAAGGATATGTATGAGCGTGCGAAGAAACATCGTGATTCGCATATCTGGGATGCACACAATTATGAAGAGTTTAAGGATATTGCAGCGAATAAGCCGGGATTTATCCGCGGTATGTGGTGTGAAGACCGCGCATGTGAGGACAAGATCAAAGAAGAGCTTGCGGTAACATCCAGATGTATGCCGTTTGAAGATCAGGAACAGATTTCGGATGTATGCGTATGCTGTGGAAAACCGGCACATAAGCTGGTATATTGGGGAAAAGCATACTAAAGAGAAAACCTGTGTGACGTAAAAACAGGAGACAGGGAATATGAGGTGGTGGCATGGTAGAAAAGTATTATGAGGGGATTATTGAACAGGTCTGCGAAAGGATCGGTGAACATGCTGGGAATATGACACTGGCGCGGTATAGTAATGATTTCTCGATTGAAAACATTACGATGCCGCAGAGTGTCTGTGAGAAAAAGGATATGTTTATCTGGTCGTATGAGTTTGAGCCGGATCAGATATCCGGTCCATATGAACCGTTTCTTGACCTGATCCAGGCGATGTTTCGGGAACAGACAGAACAGACGAAACAGACGCCGGATGAATTTATGGAAGAAAATGATATTTATTATCTTCACAGGCAGATGCTTTGTTCCTATATGAAGGGAGGCTTCTGCCGCCGGGAAGAAGAACTGATCTTAGGGGAGATTGAGTATGAGCAGGAGTGTATGACACAGGGGATTCTGCGTATGCTCATCTCTCTTTCTAAGAAAAAGCCGTGTCTTATCATCTTAAACCGGATACAGCTTGCGGCGGGGACTACACTTACTTTGCTTGGCAGGCTTCTGGAAGAGGAAGAGGCAAAAAACATCGGAGTGGTACTTGGGGTAAACGACCTCATCCACATTCCGGAGCATGTGCTTCCGGTCTGGGATAATCTGATGGAGCGGCTTAAGGATGAAAGTCAGGTGTTCCACATCGGAACGACAGACGAAGTCCGGAAAAAACGGTTCTCAGCGGATATTTTCAAAGACGAAGAATCCTTAAAAAAGATCACCAATCTGGTACGGCTGATGGATTTTTCGCAGGTGCTTTATTATCTTGACAGCGTAGACCGCAAGATCAAATTTGAAAATCTTTCGATAAGTGATGATCTGAAATTTGAACTCTGGGCACAGTATTGCTGGGCGGCAATGTTTTCAAAGGATTTGTCAAAGGCACTTGAAATTTGTGAAGAGCTTACAAATCTAAAGACGACATTTTCCCCGGATATTCGGATGCTCTTTTATTATTACCTCACCGGTAACGTTTTCATGTACCAGGGACGGCTGCTTGACGCAGTTGAGTATGCGAAAACGAGCCAGGAATATGCCAAAAAAGTTGAAAGTGAAAAATGGATCTTTTTAAGTGAACTGTTAGAGGTGCAGGCGCGGATGTCCGGCTGGTGCAACATCTTTTTCTGCGCACAGAATGTGGATATCAGTGACGAGCTGATTGAAAAATTGATCCGGTACAATTACAAAAATCATCTTGCTTATATCTATGTCTATGCCTATGACAATAAGCCGGAGATCGTTGCCAGAGCCTATAAATCCGAAGCACAGTTACTTTATTTCAGCAAAGGTGTGGCACTTGCAAAGGAGATCGGGAACGAGGAACTGGTTTACAGCGCTTACCAGAAGAACATCATGCTTGCATCCACGAACGGTATGTACGAGGTTTCCATACTCTATTCGGTGCGGACATTTGAATCCATGAAGAACAAGCACTCTCTGAAAGGAGGACGCATCTACAGCGGGCTTGGCTACAATTTAAGTGCGCTTGGAAAGACAAAAGAGGCGGTCGCTTACTTTAAGAAATCGATCCGGATCTTTTATGAGTTGCGTCTGCCGCAGGATATTGCGGAAGTGGTTTACAATATGTCGTTAAACTGCATTCAGATGGGAGATTACAATCAGGCGATCGAATATCTGATGCTGTGCATGAAGACGATTGAAAAGCTGCAGTTAAACAGTCTGCGCGTCTGCAACATTTCAAAGCTGTACGGACTTTTGGCGCTCTGCAGTGCGCTGACCGGGAATCGGTTCAATTGTGAACGGTATCTGTTGAGCTGTAAGCAGTTTTTGAACTATGTTTTAGAGAAAGAAGATATGGATGAGATCGGAAGCATCCATGATTATGCAAAATGTGATGATGATATGTTCTTATACTATTTTGCTCAGGCATTACTGGATATTATGGAAGGAAAAGAAGCGCAGGCGGCAAAGGATTATGAGATCGCGGAACGTCATCTGCGGCAGGCGGAGGGAAACCAGTTTTTCTGCTACCGTCTGTTTCGGGAAAGCCGGATACAGTTTTACCAGTCAGTCGGACGGCTGGAACTGCGTGATAATGAGCGCGCGATGCTGCGGCAGTATGAAGAGACAGAAAGACGGCTGGATCTGGAAGAAAGCATAAAAGAGCTGGAAAAGGTAAGTCTTGGACAGGATAAGGGCATGGAGATCTCGATGCAGGAGATCGATGAACTGATCGGGCAGGAAGGAATTTACCGTGCGTATCAGGAGAAAAAACGCCAGATGGATTTTATCTCAGTATGGCAGAAGCTGATCGATGTGACGGATGTATCGGCAAAAACTATGATGGAAACGGTCATGAAGACGTTTTTATATCATTTTTCCGTGGACAAGGCACTCTATATCCGTTATCAGGAAGGACAAGGACAGATTCTTTTTAATAATACGGAGCAAAAGATCACGGCGGAGCGCCAGCGCTTTATCGCAAAGTGCTTTGAAGAAGATCCGCGCGGCTTTGCGGTATCTAAGATCAGCAGTAATTATTCCGCACATCTGAATATCATATCGCTGTTCGGAGAAGATAATGTATGTTCCATGGTTGCAGTGCCGTTTATGAACAACGGAAAACCGGAGAGCATCCTGATCGCCTATGTGCTGATGAAAGACAACTGGCATTCGTCGGTCAACCGCTATATGCTTGACGAGGATGATCTGCGTATCTATGAACTGCTGTTCCGCGAGGTACAGTATTCCTTAAACCGGTTGGATGCTTATGAAAAAGTTTATGAGATGAACACGAAGCTCTATCAGTCTGCGATCACAGATCAGCTTACAGGCATTTATAATCGCAAGGGCTTTTATACGCGCATCGAGGAGATCATGAAGCAGATCGTACAGAAGGGACAGAAGAAAAGTTTTGCACTGATGTTTATTGATTTGGATAACTTTAAGGGGTATAATGATACTTTCGGACATGATGTCGGGGATCTGATCTTAAAGGAGATGGCAGGTATCTTCCGTGAAGTCTGCGGAAGGGAAGGATTTGTTTCGCGTTATGGCGGAGATGAATTTATCATGTTCATCAAGAATAATAAAAAGCAGATGCTTGAGCAAAAGGCAAAACAGATCTATGAAAAAATTGCAGAGCGGGATGGATTCCGCAAGGAGATCGAGCGGGATCTCGGCAGAACGATCACATTGCCGGAGAATAAAAAGATCTCCTGTTCCATCGGGATCGCAGGATCGGATGAGGTGCGGAAGGAAGAGGATATCAACCGATTGATAAAACAAGCGGATGATCTGCTCTATCAGATTAAGACAACGTCCAAAGGACGGTATACATTTATGTAGGAGGCGGGTATGCGTATTCAGCTGCCGGAAAAAGTCAGTAAAATCATAAAGTGCCTGACAGAAGCAGGATTTGAAGCCTATGCGGTCGGCGGCTGTGTGCGTGATACCCTGCTCGGACGGACACCGGGAGACTGGGATATTACAACGTCGGCAAAACCGGCGCAGGTAAAGGCATTGTTTCATCGGACAATTGATACGGGAATCCAGCATGGAACCGTGACGGTTATGTTCGGCAAAGAAGGATTTGAGGTCACTACTTACCGGATTGATGGCGAATATGAAGACGCCAGACACCCAAAGAACGTGATCTATACGGCAAATCTGCTTGAGGATTTAAAACGGCGTGATTTCACGATCAATGCAATGGCATACAACGAGACAGAAGGCCTGATCGATGCATTTGACGGAATCGGTGATCTGAAAAAAGGCATCATCCGCTGTGTGGGAAACCCGATGCACCGTTTCGGAGAGGATGCATTAAGAATGTTGCGCGCGGTGCGGTTTGCTGCACAGCTTGGATTTTCTATTGAACCGGAGACGAGAGAGGCGATCACGGTACTTGCGCCTAGTCTTTCGAAGATCAGTGCGGAGCGTATTCAGACCGAACTGGTCAAACTTCTGGTTTCCGCACATCCGGAGGAAATGCGGACAGTATACGAGACCGGAATCTCAGCGGTGATCCTGCCGGAGTTTGATGCGATGATGAAAGAGGAACAGAACAATCCGCATCACTGCTATACAGTGGGTGAGCATACGATCCATGCAATGTGTGCAATCGAACCGGAGAAAGTGCTACGTCTTACGATGCTGTTTCATGATGTCGCAAAGCCACTCTGCCGCACAGTGGATGAAAAGGGTATCCACCATTATCATGGTCATCCGGCAAAGGGAGCGCAGATGGCGCACACCATTTTTCGCAGGTTAAAGTTTGACTGCGATACGATGGACCGGGTGTGCCGGCTGATCACCTGGCATGATGACAATCCGCCGCTTGACGAAGCAGCAGTCCGCAAGGCGATCCACCGCGCGGGCGTAGATCAATATCCGGCGCTGTTTTGTGTAAAACGTGCCGATATTCTTGCAAAGAGCAAAGACGGGCAGGAAGAAAAGCTTGCCTATGTGGATGCTTATGAGCGTATGTATGAGACAATCCGCGAAAGAGGAGATTGTCTTACGTTAAAGGAGCTTGCGGTTACGGGAAAAGATCTGATCGCTGCGGGGATCAAGCCAGGAAAGCAGATCGGAGAGATCTTGGATAAACTGCTTGCGCTGGTTTTGGAAGAACCGGATAAGAATACAAAAGAATATTTAATGAGTTATACTTTAAAGAACCTGTTCATATGATAGAAAGAATAACAAATCCACCCTTTCCATGAAAGCATGAAAAAAGGGACAGGATGAGCATATGGAGGGGTTCTTTTTGTATAATCAGGCAGAGCAGTTGATGGAACAGTATCCGCTTACCGTAACGGAGACAGCGAAAGGACGCGGAGCGCTTATCTGCATCACCGAGTGCGGAGAAAAAATATTGAAGGAATATAAAGGTTCTTCCGCCAGAGCGGAAATTTTATATGATGTAGCGGAATTTTTAAATAAAGCAGATATAAAAACCGACAGGATCGTAAAAACAACAGAGGGGGAGTGTCTTTCCGGAAGCGCAGAGGAAGGATTCTACCTTTTAAAAGAATGGTATAATGGGAAAGAATGCGATACGAAAAACCGGGATGACATCCTGCGCGCGGTTGCGCAGCTTGCGCAGGTGCATAAATGTCTGAAAGAGTATGATGGTCAGATACCGGAAAGCCTTAAAGTATCGGAACAGATTCTGATCGGGGAATATGAAAGACATACCCGTGAACTGAAAAAAGTACGCAACTACATACGAGGCAAAAAAAAGAAAAATTTATTTGAGACAAAGTTCATGGAACATTACAGCGGCTATCTCGCACAGGCGCAGGAGGTGCAGGAGCATCTGGCAGAACAGGCGAAACACCGCAGTGAGCGGGAGTGGCAGCAGATGTATGGGCTTTGCCACGGGGATTACAACCAGCATAATATTCTGTTTC